>JAIPHC010000041.1 GCA_021735405.1 Candidatus Omnitrophota bacterium
TCAAAAATAAGTTTCCCGGCCATAACATTTTGGCCGAAGAAGAAAGATATGAAAAAAAAGAGTCTTCTTATTGCTGGATAATAGACCCTTTAGACGGGACTAATAATTTCTCTTTCGGATTCCCTTTTTTTTGTGTATCTATCGCTTTGGCAAAAAATGAGCAGGTTGTTTTAGGGGTTATCTATGACGTAATAAGAGATGAACTTTTTTTGGCTGAATACGGCAAAGGCGCTTACCTAAACGGCAAAAAAATAAAAGTATCCAATTCCGGCGCTTTAAATAAATCTTTATTGATTACCGGTTTTTATTATGACCGGGGTCAAAACATGGTCGATAATTTAGAAATAATAAAAACATTTTTTCAAAAGAGAATCGTAGGAATAAGGCGCCTGGGGGCAGCGGCTCTGGATTTATCTTATATTGCCTGCGGCCGGGCTACCGGTTTTTGGGAATTCTGCTTAAGCCCCTGGGATTTTGCCGCCGGAAAGTTATTGATAGAGGAAGCCGGAGGAAAAGTGACCGGGAAAAATGGCCAAGAGGTAAAATTAGAGAGTTCTTATATTGTTGCTTCCAACGGAAAAATCCACCAAAGGATTATTGATGTTATAAACGCCTAAAGACTGTTGACAGTATAGTTAAATACGAAATCTGAATATCGAAACTCGAAACAAATTTGAAATCCGAATTTTCTAATATTTCAAACGGTTTTTGTTTTGGTCATTGGGATTTTGGTTATTCGATATTGTTTCGAATTTCGGATTTCGTGCTTCGAATTGTAAATGTAGATGTATATAAATTTATGAGGTAAGCATTAAGTATGGCTAAAATCGATAAGAAAAAGTTAGCTTTAATTCATATTGTTAAAAAAGAACTCGGTTTGGATGATTCCAAATATCGCAAAATTTTAAAAGAAGCGGCCGGAGTAACTAGCGCAAAAGACCTCGACAGATCAGGATTCCGTAAATTGATGAATTATTTTGTCAGGAGCCGCCATTGGAAGTCAAAACCGGATGGTTTAACTATCCGCCAGAAAATATATATTAAGATGCTTGCCAAGGATTTAGGTTGGGAGAAAGGCCATTTAAATAATTTTATTTATAAGTATTATCATGAAAAAAATACTGAAGAACTTAGCAAAAAAGAAGCAAGTAAATTAATTGAGTCTTTAAAGAGCATAAAAGAAAGGCAAGATTATTTTTAGCCTTGCCAGGGTGTTTCTAAATAGGCAAAAGCAGCCTGCCTGCCGGCAGGCAGTGACGTCTAGAGAAGAAAAATAAGTATTGCTATGGGTAGTTTTTGTGAATATAATTTATCCAGAGAAAAAGATGAAAAATTTTTATTCTAAGTATTTAGGCGATGAGCTTTGGCAAATTAAAGAAATTGGGTTTAAAAGAGGCCTGCAAAACATCCGTGAGAGCCAGTTTAGTTTAGGTAACGGGTTGATTGGTTCACGGGCTGCGTTAGAAGAGAAACCAAAAGGCGCTCAGCCAGGCTTATACCTATCAGGGCTTTACGACAGTTTGACCGCGCAGGTTGACGAGTTAGTTAACCTTCCTAACCCCTTTTATTTTAAATTTATTGCTTTTGGCCAAAAAATCGGGATTACAGCAATGGATATTGTTTCTCACACAAGGACTTTAAATACCCAAAACGGCACCCTGAGCCGGCATACGGTTTATGCGGATAATAAAAAGCGGCGTTACGACTATCAATCTATCCGGTTTCTTTCGATGGATAATAAAAATATAGGAGTTATGCAAATCGTCTTGACTCCTTTGGATTCGGATTTAGAGTTAGAGTGCCAAACAGGTATAGATACTTCTGTATATAATTCAGGAGTGGTGACCGAAGGCCGCAAGCGCCATTTTGCTATTTCTGAATTGGGCCAGCAGGATAACTCTAAAATTTTGGTTATTAAGACATCCGGGAAACAATTAAACGTTATCTACCGCAGCGGGCTTTATTATAAAATTGGGGCAAAAAAAAGAATATACGCAGAAGGCAATGCATTGCGGATAAAATTAAAGAAAAACCAGAGAGTAGTGTTTACAAAAATTTTTTATATTTCTTCTTTTTTGCAAAAGAAAGATTTAGAAAAAAATAAAATTAAATCGAAAAAAGTTTTTTCTAAAGTCCTAAAAAGCAGTTTTAAGACTTTAATTAATAAACATAGCCAAACCTGGAAAGTTTTATGGGATCAATCAGATATAATTATCGAAGGTACCGCCGATATTCAAAAAAATATAAGATTTAACATTTATCATCTTTTGATCTGCGTTCATTTTGATCAAGGCCTATCGAGTATTGGGGCCCGGACTTTAAGCGGAGAAGGCTACCGGGGCCATATCTTTTGGGATGCTGAAATTTTTCTCCTGCCTTTTTACGCTTACCAATACCCGGAAGCCGCTAAGAATATGCTCCTTTACCGTTATAGAAGAATAAATCAAGCCAGGGCTTTAGCTAAAGAAAAAGGTTACTCGGGGGTGCTTTTTCCCTGGGAGTCAGCCGATTCCGGCAAAGAAGAAACTCCTAGCTGGGCAAAAAATCTTGATGGAACGATAATTAAGATTAAAACAGCTGAATTTGAACAGCATATAGTCGCAGACGTAGCTTATGCTTGTTATAAGTATTTTCAGATTAGCGCAGATTATGATTTCCTGGAAGATTACGGTTATGAGATAATTTTTGAATCTGCCAGATTTTGGGCTTCCCGGGTAAAGAGAAATAAAAAAGGAAAAGTTAGTATCGCCGATATTATGGGCCCGGATGAATTTCATGAAAAAGTAAACAATAATGCCTACACCAATCTTATGGCGCAATGGAATCTTAAAATTGGCCAAAATCTATACCAGCAGTTTAAAAAAAAGAAGAAAAAATATAACCAGTTAAAATCAAAACTAAATTTAACCGATAAAGAAGTAAAACAATGGGGAAAAATTGCGGCCGAAATTACGGTTAAAATAAAAAGAAATAAAGTAATAGAACAATTTGATGGTTTTTTCCGGAAAGATTATATAGAAATTGTTAATTTTGATGAAAATAATATCCCGCTTCTTCCCGAGGGGGTAAAAGTAAAGGATTATAATAAAACTCAATTTGTAAAACAAGCCGATGTGGTGATGGCGTTATATTTACTTGGAGATAATTTTGATTATAAGACTAAAGAAAGCAATTTTTGGTTTTATTTGCGCAGGACCCTGCATAAGTCTTCTTTGAGCGCCTCGGTGCATGCTCTTGCGGCCGCTGAAATCGGCGCGCTTAGCCGGGCTTATCAATTTTTTAACGTGGCTTTGCGGGCTGATATCAGTGATTTGCACGGTAACACTCATGAGGGGATTCATGCGGCTTCCTTGGGAGGGGTGTGGCAGTGTATTATCTACGGCTTTGCCGGGGTAAAAATTGAAAAAAATATACTTTCGTTAGCGCCGTATATGCCGCTTACCTGGCAGTCTATAAAGTTTAATTTATTATTTAAAGGAGCGCGCTGGGAATTTCAGGTAAGGAAAAAAGAGGTAAGGGTTAAAGCTTGTATCAGGGCAAAAAGTAAATTAAAAATTATAATTTTTGGCAAAATTCACACAATAAACGCTAACAGAATTTATAATTTCAAGGTTAAAAAACAGATAAAAAAGATTTCACTTGCTGAAAAATACTATTAAAAAGGAGAGAGTATGGCTAAAAGAAAATATAGCATCGCGCACCTGCATTGGGGGTTTCCTCCTATAATCGGGGGAGTAGAGACACATTTAGCTATGGTTTTACCTTTTATGGCTCAGCGGGGCCATAAGGTAAGCCTTCTAACCGCAAGCGCCGAAGGCCACGGCGGCAAAGAAAACTTTAAAAGTGTCGATATAGTTAGGGAACCGATTATGGACCTAAATTGGCTTACCAAAAGGGGCCTTGCCGGAATCGAAAAAGAGGTCGTGCGTGTATTTACGAAATTTATCGAAACTTACAAACCGGATGTTTTGCATACTCACAATATGCATTATTTTAGCAAGCCGCATATAACTATTTTAGAAAAAATTTCTCAAAAGAAAGGCATACCTCTTATTCTTAGCGCGCATAATATTTGGGATGATTTATTATGCTGGGAGTTGTCTACGGCTATAAAATGGAAACATATTATCGCTGTAAGCCATTTTATCGAAAAAGAGTTGATCGGCCTTGGCTGCAGCCACGAAAATATAACTACTGTTCATCACGGGATAGATGAACGAATGTTTCGGCCCGGTATTAACCCGCGCCGGGTCTATAATAAATACCCTCGGCTAAGGAAAAGACAAGTTTTTTTTCATCCAGCCAGAATGGGTTTAGCCAAAGGCTGTGACGTTGCAATTAAAGCTTTGCGCCTGGTCAAGGAAAGAATCCCTGATGTATTGCTTGTTTTAGCCGGAACTAAAAATATTATTGATTGGGGGCTTAGCCAACAAAAAGATATAGCTTATATCATAAAGTTGGTGGATAATTTTAAATTACGCGATAATGTAATTATCGATTCTTATCCTCTTGAACTGATGCCATATATGTATGCTGCTTGCGATGTCTGCATTTATCCTTCAAGCGTTTCTGAACCTTTTGGTTTAACCATGCTTGAAGCGATGGCTTGCGCTAAGCCGATGGTGGTAACCCGGGCCGGGGGTATGCCGGAAATTATCAGCGATGGGGTAAATGGGTTTGTGATTCCCGTAAGAGATTTTGAAGAGCTGGCTTCAAGGGTAACTTTATTATTGAAAGAGAAACCGATTAAAGAGCGCTTAGGCAATACCGGCAGAAAAATGGTCGAAGCGCGTTTTTCGAAAAAACATGTTAGCGACCTTCTTTTAAGCCTCTATAAGAAATTCATTTAAATAAATAAAGCGGCTTTGGCTACTTTATCAGATATTTTTTTTCCTAGCAATTTTTCAACTATTTTTAAAGCAAATTGCATTGCGGTAGCCGGGCCTTGGCTGGTTATGATCTTGCCATCGGTAACTACCTCTTTTGTTTTATAAGTAGTTGTTTTTGAGAAATTTTCTTCCATACCCGGATAGCAGGTAGCAGTTTTGTTGTCTAATATTCCTAAAGGGCTAAGCACTATAGCTGGAGCTGCACAAATTGCTGCAATAATTTTTCCTTGGTTTTCTGCTTTTTTTAACAGTGTTTTTACCTGATCCGATTTAGCTAAATTTTCTGCCCCCGGCATTCCGCCGGGTAAAATAATTGCATCGTAATCAGATGAAACTTGATTGAGTTTCTTCTCGGCTTTTATCGTTATTTTACGGGAGCCTTCTATGGCAAGGCTGTTTAACCCGGATATAGTTATTTTAACGCCGGCTCGCCTTAAAATATCGATACAGGTTACAGCTTCAATTTCTTCAAATCCTTCTGCCAACAATATAACCGCTCTTTTATCCATATTTGCCTCCCGCTTACCTATATATTATTTATTAAAACAGCCTAAACTCTTTAAGTTTTAGCAATAATATTTTATAGGATTAAAGCCGGATTACAAGGCCAAAATTATCTTGACAGATTAAAGCTTATGATGTATCTTATTAACAAGTGTTAACAAGTAGTAAGGATTGATATTAAGTAACATTATATGAAATATATATATTTTATGTTCATCAGCAAGAAATTAGGTTTTTTATTCGATAAAAAACTTTTAAAAATAGGAGGAGAGGATGGCGAAATTAGTAACCGCTAAAGAATTATCAATCAGCCTAGGGTTATCGGTTGCCAGCATCAATTATTACACTAACCTCGGGTTTTTTGAGATTACAGATAGAAGCGGAAACAAGAGGTTATATAATAAAGATAAAGCTTGTTCGATTTATAAAAAGATAAAAAATTTACGAAGAAAAGGTTATCCTTTGAAATTAATTAAAAAAAAGCTAGGTAGTTGAAACCAGAAAAGATAAGGTAATTGGGTAAAATAAATTTTAAAGAGGTGCAAAAATGATGATTAGAAAAAATATAAATAGAGTAGCAATCTTGTTTTTATTGATTTTGTTTTGCAATACCTCTTATAGCGAAACGGTTGATAAAAATAGCCAGTGGCGTCTTGAGCTGCGCCGAATTGAAAAGGATTTATCCGAAGAATTAAACCAACTACGTAAAAATAATTCGCTATTGAAAGAGAAGTTAAAAAGGCTTAAAAGCGATATGGATGCAATAACGGCGCAAAAATTACAACTGGATAAAAAAATGGCAGATAAGCAAGGCCAGATTAATAAATTAGAAGGACAGTTGGCTCAAAGCAAAGATAACAGCCGCCAGTTAAAACAGCGGTTAACTGAAAAAGAAAAAGAGAGCCGGGTTTTGGCCGAGAAAGCGGCCCGCCTGGAGAAGGAAGGAAAAGTTTTAGGAGACAAGCTGGAAGCGGTAAGGGGAGAGTTCAGGCAGTTATCCACAGAGAAAAGCCGGTTAGTTTCAAAGAGGGCAGAATTATCCAATAATATCAACCAAAAGCTTTCAGAAATTAACAGATTAGAAGGCCAATTAGCCAAATATGAAGATATTAACCAACAACTTAAAGGCCGTTTGTCCGAAGCAGAGGGGAAATCCCGGGGTTTAGCTAAGAAAAATAGCCGTTTGGAAATAGAAGTGGCTGTATTAGGAGACAAACTGGAGGCAGTAAGAAAAGAGTCCAAACAGCTTTTAGCCGATAAGTCAAATCTGCTTTCAGAAAAGTCTTGGTTAGCCGATGCTAAATCCGGCCTGGCTCAGGAAGTCAAACAAAAAACTTCAGAGATTGATAGCCTTAAACAGCAGTTGGCGGCAAAAGAAAGAAGCAGCCGCCGGTTAAAACAGCGGTTAACTGAAAAAGAAAAAGAGAGCCGGGTTTTGGCCGAGAAAGCGGCCCGCCTGGAGAAGGAAGGAAAAGTTTTAGAAGATAAGCTGGAAGCAGCAAAGAGAGAATCCAAACAGCTTTTAGCCGATAAGTCCGGGCTGGCTTCGGAGAAAGCCAATCTGACTGCAGAAAAAGCTCAACTCATAGAAAGTCTTAACCAAAAGAGTTTAGAAATTAGCAGTTTGGAAAAACAGTTGGCTAAAAGCCAAGATGACAACCAGGAGCTTCACAGCCGGTTGTCTAAAAGGCAAGAGCAAGGCCAGAAGCTGACTCAAAAAATCGATCAGCTGGAGAAAGAAAAATTAAAGCTAAAAGACCAGCTTGTAACTGCAAAGGAGAATTCTCAGTTGTCTCAAAAGATAGAACAGGAACTTGAGATCAACAATCTCGAAAAAAAGTTAATCAATAGCAGAAAAGGCAAGCAGAAGCTTAAAGAACAATTAGTTCAGGCAGAAAAAGATAGCCAGGCATTAAATAGAAAAATTAAGCAGCTGGAGCAAGAAACTTCCAATTTCGAGACTAAATTTAAAACCGTGCAAAAAGATTCGCAGCAATTGGCTTCTCAGAAGTCTGAGCTGGAGAAAGAATTGAATCAAAAACAACGCAAAGTTAGCAGTTTGGAAAAACGCCTAAATTACCAAAGGCAGGAAAATCAAGCTTTAGGCGATGACCTTTGGGAGGCGAGAAATGAGCTGTCAGCGATTAAGAATAAATATTCTAATTTTGATAAAAAACTTAGCCGGGCAGCTGCCAAGCAGCAGGATTTAATTGATAAAAATAAAAAGTTAATCAAAGAAAACTCTCGGTTATCAAACCGCCTGAAAGAAGCTAAAGAGC
>JAIPHC010000042.1 GCA_021735405.1 Candidatus Omnitrophota bacterium
TGGGTGCAGAAAGGGTTAGATGTTAAAATAGCCTTGGATATGTTTGCTAAGGCAGTGCTTGATCAATATGATGTAGCGGCTTTAGTTTCCGGAGATTCAGATTTTATCGATGTTATAAAAGAAGTTAAAGAACGTTATGGCAAACATGTAGAGCTTTATACTTTTGACCGTTCAATCCATGAAGCTCTTCGCCTTACCCCTGATGAACATCTTATTATTGACAGAGCTGCTGCCCGCCGAGGGCGGTTTTTTACTCAAAAGTAGTCAATATTTTTTAAGCTTGAGGGAGAAGGAGGATCGATGCGAAAATTAAAAATTTTACTGGTTGACGATGAAAAAGATTTTCGTGAAATAATGAAAGTAAGGATTTTATCGTGGGATTCTGTAGAGCATGTATTGACTGCTAGAGACGGCAAGAGAGGTATTGATGCTGTTAAAAAGGAAAAACCGGATTTAGTTATTTTAGACTATATGATGCCAGGAATCGACGGCGTAAAGACTTTAAAAAGAATAAGAAATTTCAACAAAGATGTCCCGGTAATCATGTTTACCGCTTATCCTAACGAAAAATCAATGAAGTTATCAGAAAAACTTAATGTTTTTGCTTTTATTCCGAAATGGAGTGAATACACAGATGTGGAAAAATCTCTAAAAGTTGCAGTTGATTCAATTGTAAGAAAAATAGATAATTAATAATTATATACAATCAAAGGTTAAATATGATTTTCCAGAAAAAAAAATCTAAAAATGATTATAAGATCATTGTATCTGAGCTAAAAGATAATCCTTTGCGGAAAATAAAAATTTGTTTTGCGCTTATGGCAATAATTCCTTTTTTGGTTCTTTTTTATCTTTTGATTGGCAAAAACTTTCTTTATCGGCTTTTTTTGGGCGCAAACGGGTTGATAATCGGCATAGCTATTTTTATTTCCCTTCTAGGTTTTTTAATTGCCTATCAACTTATTGTTAATATGGTCAAAAAGCTGCTTTTTTATTTTTTAGAAAAAAGGCGGGCTGACGAAGAAAAACTTGAGATTATTTCGGGTTTTTCACATGATTTAAAGACGCCTCTAGCGGTAATTAGGACCGGTTTGCAAAATATGGTTGATGGGGTGGCTGGCGTGCTGGATAAAACTCAGCAACGGATGGCAAGTATTTGCATAAAAGCTCTAGATAGAGCAACAAGTTTTATAAATCAAATATTTGAGTTAGCAAAATTAAAGATAACTATCTCTAATTTAAATCGAGAGCTGGTTGATTTTAAATATTTAGTAAAAAATGAATTATCAGAGATTGCCGCTTTGGCCGATAAAAACAGTCAAAAACTAAGTTGTAGGATTTTATCTGCTGATTCAAAAATTTGGGGGGATAAAGAGAAGCTGTCTCGAGTCATAATGAATCTTTTATCAAATGCTGTTAAGTATGCTGATGAGAAAGGCAGGATAGATGTGGCTCTTTCTTCCGATAGTGATGTGGTAAAGTTGGCAGTAATAAACACTGGACCCGGGATTCCTCAAGATAAACTGGATAAGGTGTTTGCTAAATACCAAAGGGTTAGCCCCCGGGCAAAAGTAGAGGGAGCAGGCCTTGGCCTTTCTTTGGTTAAAGATATTATTGAATTGCATAAAGGTTATATAACCGTAAAGAGCATTCCCAATAAAGAAACTGAATTCAAGATAATCCTGCCTCGAGATTTAAGGGTTAGCACCCGCTCTAATTAAATTTAAAAATTTATGGCAAAAAACGAATATAAAAAACAGAGAAAAAAACTAGTTAAAGGAGCTAAAACAGAAGACCTAGTCAGGCTTTTTACTGAGTTAATGGATAACATTCCCGATGTAATTTATTTTAAGGACAAAAAAGGAAAAATTGTGTTAGTTAACAGGGCTTATGCCAAGGGCCTTGGAACTACTCCCGATAAAGTTGTCGGTAAAACCGATTTTGATATTTTTCCTAAAAGCAGAGCTAAGTTGATGCAAAAAGACGATTTATGGGTAATAAAAAATAAAAAACCGATTATTGATAAAGTTGAAAGAGCCACTCGGCCCGACGGCCAGGATAATTATAGTTCAACTACCAAGATTCCCCGCTTTGATGAGAAAGGATCAGTGATCGGCTTGATTGGGATAACCAGAGATATCACTCGTAGAAGACGCCTTGAACAGCTAGAAGAAGATAAGCATCAGATGCAGAGAAAAATTAGGTCATTAAAAGAAATTAATCAATTAAAATCTGAGTTTATCTCCATTGTTTCTCATGAACTTCGAACGCCTTTAGCAATTATCAATCAGGTAGTTATGGTTTTATTGGATGAATTGACAGGGCCGTTAAATGAAAAACAAAAAGATGTCATTGCTAAGGCTAAAAATAATGTTAACCGCTTAAGCAATATGGTAAACAAGCTTTTGGATGTATCCAGAATGCAAAGAGGCGTTTTAGAACTCCATTATGGGCTCATAAACCTAAAAAGCTTACTTAAGGATTTTGGTGATTCTTTTCAAGAATTTGCCAAGAAGAAGGGAATTACCATTAAATATGATTTTTGTTCCGACGATATAAATTTATTTTGTGATCCAGAAAGGCTTTCACAAATCGTGTCTAACTTAATTGATAACGCTGTCAAGTTTACCGAAGAAAAAAGCACCATAACTATTGAATTGAGAAAAATGGCAGCAAAGGTGCGTATTGGTGTAATTGATCAAGGAATCGGGATAGCTAAAAACAAGATAAATAAAATATTTGATAAGTTTAGCCAAGTTTCCGGCCTTACCCGGAGCAATAAAGAGGGAGTTGGGCTAGGCCTTTCATTGGTAAAAGATTTAGTCAAAAAGCATAATGGTAAAATTTGGGTTGAATCTAAGCTTGGGGTAGGAAGTAAATTTTATTTTACTCTGCCTTTGCTTTATAAATTCCAACTAACCAATAGTGAAATGATAGGTATTATAAATAATGCTTTAGCTAAAGGATTATTCGTTTATTTGATAGAGGTTATAATCATAAAATCCAAAAAAGGTATATCTGGCAGGTATATTGTAAAGAAAGATTTTTTTGATAAAATTAAAAAGATAGTCAATGAGACTGTGAGAGAATATAAAAAAACAAATAAAATAAATATTAAAGTTGTGGGTGATGATTATAAAAAAAGAACCATCAGCATAGCTTCTATTGAGAAAAATAGCAAAGAATCTACTATGTTTTCTAATTTACTAAAAGAAAAAATTAAAAAAGTATTGTCCGAAAATGCAACTAAAGATATTTTTATAAATCTGGGAACTCTGCATTATCCTGATAAAAGTAAACAAATTATTCCTAAACAGCTTGCTTCTTCTTTCAACATCCAAAAGATTTTTACTGGAAAAGAGGTGCGGCGGTTTAGACGCTTTTGTTATCATGCAACTCTAAAATTTAATTTATCTATAAAAGGAGGAGGAACTGGTGATACCATTGATATATCTAGAGGAGGTTTATGTTTTAAAAGTAATCAAAAACTTCAAAAAGGAGACAAGCTTGAGGTAGAACTCATGGTTCCAAATAGAAAAAAAGAACTGAAGCTTGTCGGTAAGGTGGCTTGGGTGGTTCAAGCTGAAGAAAACAATAAGGGTTTTGTTAGAAATTATAAAATCGGGATTGAGTTTTTTAAGCTTAGCCAAAGCCAGAGAAAAGTTATTATTAAGGCAATTAAAGATATAGCGAAATAAAAAAAATGATTAGAAAAAATAATTTATTGAATAAACTGGATCGACTTTTGGAATTAGAAAGAAGGCTTATCCCTTTATTAGACAAGCATCTATCTACATCTTTAGATTTTAGCCGATTAAGTAAAGGTGATCGCGATTTGAGTTTAGATTTTTTAAAAAGCCGGGTAAATTTACAGAAAAAACATATTCAATTAATCGAAAGCATAAAAAAAGAGATAGAGGAGTCGAAGCAAAATGTTTACTAAAGAAGATTATCTAACTTATTTCGATCAACTAGCTGATATTTATCGTGATTCGATAAATACCTATACTGATCTTTTGAACAATGTACAAGATAAAGTCATAAGAAATAAATTATTGATGGCTGTTTCTGAAAATATGGAGGCTTTTCGGTTTATAAGAGAAGAAAGGAAAAAGTTTACTTAAAAGAGGAGAAAATATGGTTGAAAATAAAAAAATACTTATAGCTGATGATGAACCTGATTTTGTTGAGCTTATCAGTATGCGTCTTGAGGTAAATGGCTTTGAAGTCGTTGCAGCTAAGGATGGGCAGGAAGCTGTTGATAAAACAAAAAAAGAGAAACCAGATCTATTAATTTTGGACTTGATGATGCCAAAACTTGACGGGTTTGAAGTCTGCCGGATGTTAAAATTTGATGATAATTTTAAAAATTTGCCGATAATTGTGCTTTCTGCTCTTGACCAGCAGCAGGATCGGGAAAAAGCTGTTGAGGCTGGAGCAGATGAATATTTTATCAAGCCTTTTGACTTAAGTTTGCTTTTAACCAAGATTAAAGAACTTGTTGGATAAAAAAAGGCTTGCATTATTGGTTTTCTTTATTAAAATAAATACTTCATTATTTGCCTTCCTGTTTTGTTTTGATAATAAATAATAATTTGTAAAAGAGAGGAAGATAAAATGGCACGAAGAATTAGTTTAGAAAAAGTACGTAATATCGGGATTATGGCTCATATTGATGCCGGTAAAACCACTCTTACCGAACGCATTCTTTTCTATACCGGGCGTTCTCATAAAATGGGTGAAGTTCATGATGGCGCTGCGGTGATGGACTGGATGAAGCAGGAACAAGAAAGAGGGATAACTATAACTTCGGCTGCGACTACTTGTAGCTGGCTTGACCATCGGATAAATATTATCGATACCCCCGGCCACGTTGATTTTACTGTTGAAGTTGAACGTTCTCTGCGGGTTTTAGATGGATCGATTGCTGTGTTTTGTGCGGTAGGCGGAGTTGAGCCCCAGGCGGAAAAGGTGTGGCATCAGTCTGATAAATATGAAGTACCCAAAATTGCCTTTGTCAATAAAATGGATAGAGCCGGAGCAAACTTTTTTGAAGTAGTTAAAGATATCGAAGAAGAGTTGGGAGCAAATGTTATCCCTTTGCAGGTTCCTATTGGAGCTGAAGATAATTTTAGAGGAATAATCGATTTAATGGATATGAAAGCTTATATATATGATGATGAATCTTTAGGTAAAAATTTCCATATTGAAGATATACCGCAAGACTATCAAAATAAAGCTAAAAAATATCATCATATAATGGTTGAAAAGGCTGTTGAGTTAGACGATTCTTTAATGGAAAAATATCTTGAGTCAGAAGATTCCATTTCAAAAGAAGAATTGACTAAAGCTATAAGAAAAGGGGTAATAGCCAACAAAATTGTCCCTGCGATGTGTGGTTCTGCTTTTAAAAATAAAGGAGTTCAGCGCCTTCTTGACGCAATAACCCTCTATCTGCCTTCCCCCTTAGATTTACCGCCGGCAGAAGGGACAGATCCAAATGATCCCGAAAAAATAATAAAAAGAGAACCTAAAGACGAGGAACCTTTTTCGGCCTTAGCTTTTAAGGTTCAGGCTGATCCTCATATGGGCAAGCTTATTTATTTTAGGGCTTATTCAGGCCGTCTTGAAGCCGGATCCTATATTCAGAATGTAACTAAAGGGAAAAAAGAAAGGGTAGGGCGAATTTTACAGATGCATGCGAATCAACGAGAAAGCAGGCCGGATATATATGCCGGAGATATCGCTGCAGCTGTTGGACTTGATAATACTACAACAGGAGATACTTTAACCTCGGTTGACAATCAGGTATTGCTTGAGGCAATGGAGTTTCCTGCCCCGGTTATGGCAATAAGCATTAGGCCCGAAAGCAGGGTTGACCAGGATAAAATTTCAAAAGGTTTAAGCCGTTTGGCCGAAGAAGATCCTACTTTTACGGTAAAAACCAATACCGAAACTGATGAAACAATTATTTCCGGGATGGGAGAGTTGCATCTTGATGTTATTGTTGACAGGTTGAAACGTGAGTTTGGCGTTTCAGCTAAAGTTGGAGCTCCGAAAGTTGCTTACCGTGAAACTATTTTGGGAAACACAAAAGAAGATTTCAAGTATGCAAAACAAACCGGCGGGCGCGGCCAATATGGGCATGTTGTTTTAGAGGTGTCACCGGCTAAGCCTTCGGAAGGTTTTGATTTTATTAATAGTATTAAGGGAGGGGCCATTCCCCGCGAGTATATTCCGGCTGTGGAAAAAGGTATTATCGAGATAATGAAAAAAGGAATTTATGCAGGTTTCCCGGTTGTAGATGTGAAAGTTAATTTAGTCGATGGCACATACCATGATGTAGATTCATCAGAATTTGCTTTTAAGATGGCAGGCGGCGAATGTTTTAAAAAGGCTTTTAATAGATGTGAACCGGTTTTGCTGGAACCTTCTATGTCGATTGAGATCACAACTCCGGAAGATTATGTTGGTGGAGTTGTCGGTGATATTTGTTCCCGCCGCGGTAAAGTTATTAATATAGATTCAAAAGGAAAACAACAGCTAATTTCAGCTGAAGCCCCTTTGGCTGAAATGTTTGGTTATGCCAGCGCTTTACGTTCGTTAAGCAGCGGACGGGCGAATTATTCGATGCATTTTGAAAAATATGTCCAGGTTCCGTATCAGATAGCCGAAAGCATCATCGAAGAAAAGAAAAAAGAAAAGGAAACGAAAAAGTAACCACTAAATTTCTGATTGCTCCCTGCCTGCCGGCAGGTAATTAACTTAATTTCTAATTAAAACCTAAATCCCAATGTGCAAAAAACAGGAAGTCTATATTTTAGAATAAATTTAGGCATTTTTTGTCTTAGAAATTGGGATTTGATTAGGTTAATTAGAAATTAGTAATTTCCAAACGTATTTTATCTTTTTGCCCGCCCCATCTTATCTTCTGATTATTTTTTTATCTTTTTAAGTTTTTATTTTTTAAATCGATATATTTGTTATAATGGTTTTAAATTTTTAAGATTGTAATATATTTGATGAAAAAAATAGCAATTCTTTCCCTAAGTTTAGTAATTATTGCAGCGGCAACTTCTTTTCTTTATCATTATACCCAGCAAGCAAAAATAAATTATCATCAGGGGCACCGGTTATTTTTAAAAGGTAACTATAGCAAAGCCATTCCTTATTACAAAAACTCTCTTAAAGTTGATCCCAGACAACTTAAGGTAAAAAAAGAGTTAGCTTATTCTTATTTTTGGACTGATAATCCAAAAAAAGCCATACCCCTTTTTCAAGATATTTCTAAAAAAAATCCAAAGAATCAAGAATTAAAACTATATCTGGCTGAGGCCTATTCGCGAACCGGCAGCCGGAACAAGGCGCTATCGATTATGGATAAGATTGAAGTTAAGAGTAAGCAACCAGATGTAAAAATGGCTTTAGCAGAAATTTATATCTGGAATAGTCAGTTGGTTAAGGCGAGAAAGTTGCTCAGAG
>JAIPHC010000002.1 GCA_021735405.1 Candidatus Omnitrophota bacterium
CCTGAATTTTTAAAAAAAGAAGGAGCCAGCGTAATTGTTGCCGGAGGGATGGGGCAGCGCGCTTTAGAGTTGTTTTCTCAAAGTGGAATTCAGGTAGTTGTAGGTGTAGGCGGAAAAATTGACGAAGTAATTACTAAATTAGCCGAAAATAGGTTGGAAGGAGGCGAGAGCCTTTGTAAGCCAGGAGATGGCAAGGGTTACGGAGTTGATAAAACAGAATGTAGTCATTCGGACGAAAAGGAGGAATAATATGAAAATTTGTATCACAGCAGAAGGAGCTAACTTAGATTCAAAAATAGACACACGTTTTGGCAGAGCTCAATATTTTTTAATTCTGGATACTGAAAGTAATGATTTAGAAGCAGTTAAGAATCCTAATGTAGGCGGAATGGGCGGTGTTGGGGTTCAATCCGGGCAATTAATTTCAGAAAAGGGAGTAAAGGCGGTCTTAACAGGCAATGTAGGCCCTAACGCTTTTAAAACATTGGAGGCTGCCGGGATTGAAATTATATCCGGTGTATCTGGCACAGTTAAAGAGGTTGTTGAAGCTTATAAACAAGGTAAATTTAAAGCAGGTGATGGCCCCAGTGTCGATTCTAAATTTGGGATGAATTAAAAAGGAGGTAGATTATGCCAAGAGGAGACGGAACAGGGCCAACCGGCCGAGGGCCAGTTGGCAGAAGAGGACAGGGCGGCGGCCAAGGCAGAGGAGGTCGTCCCGGAGCAGGCCCGGGCGGAATTTGTTTGTGCCCGGCTTGTAAGTTAAGTGTGCCTCATAAAGCGGGAACTCCTTGCGCCGAGATGAAATGCCCTAAATGTGGTGGAATTTTGGTGAGAGGTTAAAAAAATGGATGATTTAGCTAAGCAAGTTCATCAAGAATATCTGGAAAAACTTAAATTTTATCGTGAGTTTGGTTATGATATAGAAGCTGAAAGAAATTTTATTTTAGATAATGCTAGGCCTTTATACGGAGATATTTTAGAAGTAGGAACAGGTAAAGGGAACTTCACTCTCGCTTTAGCTAAAGAAGGTTATCGCTTTACCAGCGTAGATCTTTGTGCAGAACAACAAAAAGCAGGTTATCTTAATCTAAAATATTTAGGCCTTGATAAAAGGGTTGATTTTAAAATAGCCAATGGAGAGAATTTAAATTTTTCTGATAATAACTTTGATTTAGTGATTTCTGTAAATATGATTCATCATCTAGAAAAATTTTCTAAAATTTTAGATGAATTTACGCGAGTTTTAAGCTTTGAAGGTAAAATCGTATTGGCTGATTTTACAAAAGAAGGGTTAGAAGTAATCGATAAAATTCATTCTCAACAAGGCAGGCGGCATAGGACAGACAAAGTAGATTTTTCAGAAATTGAAAAGTATTTTGAAGAAAAAGACTTTATAATTGAAAGGCAACGAGATAAATTTCAAAAAATATTAATAGCCTACCATCAAATTATTTAAAATATGATAATAGCAATAGCCAGCGGAAAAGGCGGCACCGGGAAAACTACAATTGCAACTAATTTAGCTTTGTCTTTAGGGAAGGTTAAATTATTAGATTGTGATGTAGAAGAGCCTAACTCTTACCTATTTATTAAACCTCAAATAGAAAAAAAACATTCAGTTTATATTCCGGTGCCAAAGATTAATTCAGATAAGTGTAATCTTTGCGGGCGCTGCCAGGAGGTTTGTGCTTATAATGCCATAGCGGTGGTAAAAGATAAGGTGCTGGTATTTGATGATCTTTGCCATGGTTGCGGCGCTTGCAGTTATCTATGCCCTGAAGCTGCAATAGATGAAGTTAACAAGAAAATCGGAATAATTGAAATAGGTAAGCGAGAAAAATTAGAATTTATTGATGGGAAGCTAGATATCGGCCAAGCCATGGCTCCTCCTATAATCAGGGAAATTAAAAAACATATAAATCCAGAAGATGTTACAATAATCGATGCTCCGCCGGGGACATCTTGTCCTGTAATTGAGTCAGCAGAGGGGAGTGATTTTGTGATTTTAGTTACAGAACCAACCCCTTTTGGCCTGAACGACCTAAAACTTGCAGTTGAAACTTTCCGTAAATTAAAAATACCATTTGGGGTGGTTATAAATCGTTCAGATCTTGGGGATAAAAAAACTTTAGATTATTGCGCTGAGGAAAATATTGAGATACTCTTAGAAATTCCTTTTGATAAAAAAATCGCCGCGAGTTATTCTGCGGGAGAATTAATAATAGAAACTCAACCCGAATATAAAGATAAATTTATAAACTTATTTGAAAAAATTAAAAGAAAGAAAAGGAGACATAATGAAAAAAGTTGACATTTTAATAATTGGAGCCGGTCCAGCTGGAATGGTCGCAGCAACAACTGCTAAAAAATATTATCCTAACAAAAGTATAGCTATTATCAAAAGTATTAAAGCAGGGTGCATTCCCTGCGGTATCCCTTATATGTTCTCTAGCTTGAAGGATCCTTCTGATAATAAACTTAAAACTGGCGCTTTGGAGAAAAAAGGAGTTGAGGTTTTTATCGATGCGGTAACCTCAATTGATTCAGAAACGAAAAAAGTAAAAACTAAAGAGGGCAAGGAGTATAGTTATCAGAAATTAATTCTTGCTATAGGTTCAGATCCGATAGTTCCTTCGATTGAGGGAATAGATAAAGAAGGTGTATTTCCTATTTATAAAGATATGGGTTACTTAAAAGAAGCTATAGCTCAAATAAAGAAGAAAAAAAAGGTTTTAGTTATTGGTGGAGGATTTATCGGAGTTGAGTTTGCAGATGAAATTTCTAATATTGACCGAATAGATGTAAGCTTAGTTGAAATGTTACCCCATCTTTTATTAAATTCTTTTGATCAAGAATTTTCTCAGTTGGCCGAAGATAAACTAAAAAAGAAAGGGGTCAATATTATAACTGGAGCTCGAGTTGAGAAGATAATAGGAGATAAAAAAGTCAAAGAAGTTAAACTTTCTGACGGAAGAATAGTTCAGGCAGAAGGAGTTATATTAGGTATAGGCGCTAGGCCAAATATAAAGATAGCTAAAACTGCTAATTTAAATTTAGACCCAAGAGGTGGTATAGCAGTAGATGAATATATGCGGACTTCAAACCCTGATATATTTGCGGTTGGAGATTGCTCTTGTAAAAGAGACTTTTTTACTCGTAAAACAGTTCCGGTTATGCTTGCTTCCACTGCTACCGCCGAGGCAAGAGTAGCGGGAGCTAATTTATATAAGATTAAGGTAGTCAGGGAAAATAAAGGGACAATTGCGGTTTATTCCACCTATATTGACGGGTTAGTTTTAAGCTCAGCCGGATTAACAGAGAAAAACGCTAAAGAAGAAGGTTTTGAAATTATAATCGGAGAGGTTCAAGGAGTAGATAAACATCCGGGAACTTTACCCGGAGCACAAAAAAGCAGAGTAAAATTAGTATTTTCAAAACAGTCAGGGATTATTTTGGGAGGCCAAGTTAGTTGTGGTATGGCTTGTGCCCAGCTTATAAATTTGGTTGGAGTAGCAATTCAGAAACGGATGTCAGCAACAGAGCTGGAAACTCTGCAGATGGCAACTCACCCCTATCTTACTAGCTCCCCAACAAAATATCCGGTGGTTTTGGCTGCTCAAGAAGCTTTAAAAAGAGTATAGTTATGAAAGAGATTGTTATAATCAGCGGAAAAGGCGGAACCGGTAAAACCGTTGTAACCGCTTCCTTTGCTTTTTTAGCTAAGGATAAAGTGATGGCTGATTGCGATGTTGACGCAGCAGATCTGCATCTTTTGCTTGAGCCAAAAATTAAAGAAGAAGGTAAATTTCATTCAGGAGCAACCGCGGTTATAGATAAAGATAAATGTATAGCGTGCGGCAGGTGCTTAGAGGTTTGTAGGTTTTCAGCAGTCTCTTTAGATTTTACTATTGATCCTGTGGCTTGCGAAGGCTGCGCATTTTGCAGAAATATTTGTCCTGTTTCGGCAATCGAGATGAAAGAGAATTTATCAGGACAGTGGTTTATATCTGATACTCGTTTTGGCCCTTTTGTGCATGCAAAACTTGGCATAGCTGAGGAAAATTCAGGAAAGCTTGTGGCTTTAGTTAAGAAAAAAGCCAAAGAACTGGCTAAAGCAAAAAAAGCGTCTTTTGTTATTGTAGATGGTTCCCCGGGGATAGGTTGTCCGGTAATTGCTTCTTTATCGGGAGCTGATTGCGCGTTAGTTGTAACTGAACCAACTTTATCTGGGTTGGCGGATGCAAAAAGAGTTATTAATGTTGCAAAGCATTTTAAAATTCCAGTTAAATTAATCATAAATAAATTTGATCTTAATTTAAAGATAAGCAAAAAAATTGAAAATTATTGCAAAGAAGATAATATAGATATATTAGGTAAATTGCCGTTTGATAAGTCAGTGATTGAAGCTATTACAGTTCAAAAAACTTTGCCGGAAGCCGCCAGTGATAATATTAAAAAAATAGCCGAAAGTATTTGGTCTAAATTAAGTAGTCAATTATGAAAACTTACCTGGATTGCATTCCTTGTTTTTTTAAACAAGCCTTAGACGCAGCCCGCCTAGCCAAAGCCTCCGAAGCTGTCCAAAGAGAGGTTTTAATTAGTTTGTCTAAAGAATTAGAAAAATTTTCCTTAGATAGTTGTCCGCCGCAGATGGGTAAATTTATTTATAATAAGGTAAGAGAGATTACTAAAAAAAGTGATCCTTATAAAGAAATAAAGAAAAAAAGCAATAAATTAGCTTTAAGCTTTTATCCAAAATTAAAAGATAAAGTAAAAAACGCAAAAGATCCTCTCTTGTTTTCGCTTGAACTTGCTATTGCGGGAAATATCATCGATTATGGAGTAAAACATAGTTTAGATGTAGATAAAGAATTGGATAATATTTTAGCAGAAGAAAGTGAAGCTATAAGGCATGAATCAAAAGCTATTTTTAATTATCCGGAATTTAAGAATAAATTGGCTGAATCCAATAATATTATTTATTTAGGTGATAACGCGGGAGAAATTGTTTTTGATAAAATCTTGATTGAACAGATAAAAGAAAAGTATCCCAAAAAAGATATTCTTTATGTGGTTAAAGAAAAACCAATCATAAATGATGCTTTAGCCGAAGATGCTTATATGTGCGGTATAGATAAATATGCAAAAATAATTTCAAGTGGTTGTGATTCGCCGGGAACAATTCTTTCAATATGTGCAAAAGATTTTTTAGATAGGTTTAAATCAGCTGATATGGTAATAAGTAAAGGCCAAGGTAATTTTGAAGCATTGTATAAAAAAAGCAAGCGTCCTGTTTTTTTTCTTTTTATGGCCAAATGCCCGGTGGTAGCAAAAGATATTGGTTCTAAGATAAAAGATATAATTTTGTTGTATGAGTAGTTACTTTAATTTTCTTTATAAAGAGATATAATTTAGAAGATGGATTTTAAAATATTATTTGATAAAAATGCTATAAGTTCTGAATTCAAAACCGGCTGGGGGTTTGCTGTATTTATAGACGGAGTTTTGTTTGATACAGGAGAAGACGGAAATCGTTTACTTTATAATTTAGAAGCTGAAGGGATAGATACAAATTCTATTGAAAAGATAGTCCTTTCTCATGATCATTGGGATCATACCGGCGGCCTCTGGCCCTTGCTAGAGGCAAAAAAAAATTTAAAAATTTATGGCTGCCCGGGGTTTTCTGATCAAATTAAAGATAAGATAAAAGATTCAGGCGCAGAATTTATTGAAAGCAATAGATCTTTGCAGATAAAACCTAATATTTATACTACCGGGGAAATATCCGGGTTTTATAAATCTATGAAAATTTCGGAACAGTCTCTGGTAGTAAAATCCAAAAAAGGCTTAGTTGCTATTACAGGTTGTTCTCACCCGGGAGTAGTAAAAATAGTTGAAAAAGTTAAAGAGAGTTTTAAAAATGAAGACATCCATTTGGTTTTTGGCGGTTTTCACCTTATGAATAAAGAAAAACGGGAAATAAAATTAATCGCACAAAAATTAAAAGACTTAGGTATAAATTATGTCGGCCCGACTCACTGCACAGGTTATGAGGCTCAACAGATTTTTAGGAAAATTTTTGGAAATAAATATATCTCTATTAAGGTAGGGAAAACTATTACTATATAACTATGCAACAAAAGTGCCTGCCTGCCGGCAGGCAGGTTGTCAACGGAAATGTTGCATAAGGAGGTTAAGGTGTTAAAGCTGATTTATAAAGAGTTAAAGCACCATATTTGGTTTACAGTTTTTGGGGCAGTTACGGGTATAATTGTTATGGTTTTTTTTAAAAATTTACCAGAAAAAGTTTCTTATAATATATTTTATACACTCCATCCTGCTCATGTAGTCTTAAGCGCATTAGTTACAACTTCAATGTATTCTTTCTACAGTTGCCCCAGCTCAAAACGCAGGTGCAGCGTTTGGGTTTTGTTAGTAATTGGTTATTTCGGGGCAATAGGCATTGCGACTTTAAGTGATTGTATTATCCCCTATTTAGCTGAAATTTTATTAGGATTGCCTAATCGGGAAATTCATTTAGGTTTTATTGAAAAATGGTGGCTGGTTAACCCTTTGGCGGTTCTGGGGGTAGCGATTGCTTATTTTTGGCCGCGGACTAAATTTCCTCACGCCGGCCATGTATTATTGAGCACTTGGGCCTCACTTTTTCATATCATTATGGCTTTAGGAAAAGAACTTAATCCTTGGTTGTATTTAGCTATTTTTGCCTTTTTATTTATAGCTGTTTGGTTACCCTGCTGTATAAGTGATATAGCTTTTCCACTTTTGTTTATAAAAGAAAAAGATGAAAAAATGCATCAGCATAAATAGTAATTATGAATAGTGAATGCAAATGGTATCAAGTTTGTCCGATGAAAAGATTTTTTGAACAAGAGAAAATTGCCAGGCATTGGGTTGATTTCTATTGCCATAATAATTGGCAAAAATGCAAAAGATTTGATTTAGAGGAAAAACAGATAGAGCATCCGGATAATATGTTACCTGATGGTTTAATTGATAATAATTTAGGAAGATAAAACCTTATGCAACAAAACAGGTTCAAACAAAAATGTTGCATAAGCGAGGGGTTTTATGAATGCAATAACTGCTGGACAGATGAAAAAGATTGATAAAGCTGCAATCGATGAGTTTGGAATTCCTTCGTTGATTTTAATGGAAAATGCCGGCAGGGGGGCCGCTGATATTGCTTACAATATGCTTTTAGATAAAAAGAGTAAGGTGATTTGTGTTTGCGGTAAGGGAAATAACGGCGGTGATGGCTTTGTTTGCGCGCGGCATCTTATAAATAAGGGAATTAATATTTTAGTTTTTTTAACTTGCAAGCGGAATCAATTAAAAGGGGATGCTAAAATAAATTTTTCTATTTTAGAAAAAATGGATGCTTCTGTTTATGAATTAGCGAAAAAAGACGATTTTAAAAATTTAGAAAATGAAATTATAAATTCAGAGTTAGTAGTTGACGCAATATTTGGAATAGGAATAACCGGCAATATCAGAGAACCTTATTCTCAGCTTATTCAAACAATTAATGAAAATAAAAAAAAGGTTCTTGCAATTGATTTACCTTCCGGGCTTGATGCCACAGGAGGCAATGCTTTAGGAGTGTGTATAAAAGCCGATAAAACTGCGACTTTTGCAGCGCCTAAAACGGGTTTATTAAAAAATCAGGGGCCAAACTTTTGCGGAGAAGTTATTGTGGTAGATATATCTATCCCTAAGCAGCTTTTGGGGAAATAGTAAGGGGTAACTACGAAAGATACAAGATACAAGTTACAAGATACAAACAAATTTCAAATCCCAATACTCAATAATTAAACAAAAAGTTTGGTTATTGTTTTTTGTATCTTGGTTATTTCAGGGGTTTTTTGGTTATTGATTATTTCGAGTATAATTATTATGGTAAAAAATAATGAATAAGGAAGATTTAAAAAGTTTAAAAAAAGCCGGATATGCGCTTTCTTTAATTTTAAAGAAGCTAAAAAAGTTCATAAAACCGGGTGTTACCGGATTGGATATAAATAATTTTGCAGAGGAATTTCTAAAAAGTAATTTTCCCGATTGCAATTTATCCAGCAAAGGTTACGGCGGTTTTCCGGCATCGGTATGTGTGTCGTTTAATGATAATATAATTCACGGCATTCCTTCGGAAAAAGAAGCAAAAAAAGGAGACATAATTAAAGTTGATATAGTAGTTGATTATAAAGGCTGGCATGCAGATTCAGCTTACAGTTATATTGTGGGAAAAGTTTCAAAACAAGAAAAAAAATTAGTTAAAACCACAAAAAAAGCTTTAGATGAAGCAATTAAGGTTGCCAGAGTTGGAAATACTATAGGAGATATCGGCTATATTGTCCAAAATGTTATAGAAAGCCAGGGTTTTTCGGTTATGAGAAAATATTGCGGCCATGGTTTGGGGAAAGCCATGCACGAAGCACCATCTATTCCTAACTTTGGCACACCAGGAGAAGGAGCAAAATTAGAAGAAGGAATGATTATCGCAATTGAACCGATGGCTTTTATAGGCGATTGTGAGGTTGAAGTAGCAACTAATGGCTGGGATGTTTATGCTAAAGATAAGTCCCAAACGGCTCATTTCGAACATACCCTTTTAATCAGGAAAAGCAAACCGGTTGTAATTACAAAATAGTTTAATTATTGATATTTTGCTATCGAGATGAGGAATATTTTTGATAAAAATTCTAAAAAATACGATAATTGGTATGATAAAAATCAATTTGCTTATTTATCTGAATTAGAATTATTAGAAAAAATAGTTCCAAAAGAGAAAAGAGGATTAGAAGTAGGAGTAGGTACCGGCCGGTTTGCTAAAGAATTGGGTACTGAATTCGGTATAGACTTTTCCCTGGGCATGCTAAAAATTGCTAAAAAAAGAAAAATAAAATGTGTTTTAGCTAGAGGGGAGAAACTTCCTTTTAAAGATAATTTTTTCGATTATCTAACAATTATTATTACAATTTGTTTTACCGAATTTCCTGCCGAAGTTCTAACTGAAGCGAAAAGGGTATTAAAAAAAAGCGGCAAGATTGTTGTAGCAATAATAGATAAAAACAGTTTTTTGGGAAAATTTTATCAGGCAAAAAAGAGCATTTTTTATAAAGAAGCCACATTTTTTTCTATCTCCGAAATATCTGAGCTGCTTAAAGCTCAAGGTTTTAATAATCTTTCCTTTTTTCAGACCTTATTCAACCTTCCTAATGAATTAGGACAAATCGATAAACCAAAAGAAGGTTTTGGAGAAGGCGGTTTTGTCACAATTTCAGCTTCCAGTAAATAATTTTGCAGGTGTCTTAAAATCCGCTTGACAAGGCATATTATATATGTTAGGCTTACCTAACAATAATGACTTTAAAAAAATAAAGGAAAAAAATGACACAAACGATAAGTTCAAATATGGAAGATTACCTGGAAGCGATTATTTTTCTAAAAGAAAAAAAAGAAATTGTCCGGGTAAAAGATATCGGAAAAGAACTGGGAGTTAAAAATCCCAGTGTAAGCGAAGCTTTAGGGATTTTATCGAAAAAAGGTTTAGTAAAGCATAAGCGCTATGGAAATGTAGAGCTTACTAAAAAAGGGGATAAGCTGGCAAAAACTATTGCCCGGCGCCACAATACTTTAGTTAAATTTTTAAAAGAAGTCTTAAAAATAGATCAAAAAACAGCCAGCCAAGACGCTTGCCGGATGGAACATTCTATAAGCAAGGGAACTGCTAAAAAATTAAATAATTTTATTAATTTTATCGAAAACTCTCCTTATTCGGGCCGGCCGCAATGGCTGAAAAGTTTCGATAATTTCGAGAAAACAGGCAAGCGCCTCAATTGCAGGATACGAAAAAGTAAAATTAAAAATGATTAGTCTATTACAGCTTAATTCTAATCAGGCGGCAAAAATTGCAGCTATCAAGGGCGGAAGAGGATTGCTTCTACGGTTTAATAATTTGGGGATAAGAAAAGGCGCCCAGATAAAAAAGGTAGCCGGTTATTTCCGCGGCGGGCCTATAATTATTAAAGTAAATGGTACTCAACTTGCTTTAGGCAAAGGAATGGCTTCAAAAATATTGGTAGAGGTGCAATGAAAGTAGTTTTAACCGGAAATCCTAATGTTGGCAAAAGCGTAGTCTTTAACCGCCTTACCGGAGCAAGGGTTGTTGCTTCGAATTATCCGGGAACAACAGTAACTTTCACCAAAGGCAGGATGCATTTTTTTAATGTAAAGGCCGAGGTAATAGATACTCCCGGTTCTTATAGCCTAGAGCCTTCGACTAAAGCGGAAGAAGTCGCAGTTGATTTAATAAATGAGGCTGATTTAATTATCGATGTGCTTGATGCTACTAATTTAGAAAGAAACCTTTATCTTACTTTAGAATTAATTCGAAAAAAAGATAAGCCCCTGATTGTTGTTTTGAATATGTGGGATGAGACAAAACATAAGGGTGTTGATATTGATATCAAAAAACTAGAAAAGTTTTTAGGAGTTCCGGTTGTAGCAACTTGCGCTTTAAGCGGAGAAGGTATAAAAGATTTAGTTTTTGCAATTAACAAAGCTAAAAAGTCTCATCTTAAAGATTTAAAAGAGCCTCTCTGGGTAGAAATCGGAAAAATTGTTGAAAAAGTCCAAAAGCTTACTCATCGCCATCATAGTTTTTTAGATGTTTTAGAAGAAATAAGCATTCGGCCGCCTTTTTCTTTTTTTATCGCAGCCGGTATTGTATTTTTATCGTTTTCTTTGGTAAGATTTATCGGGGAGAGTTTGATTAACTATCTATTTGACCCTTTGTTTAATAATTTTTATACTCCGGTAGTTATGAAATTAAGTTCGATTTTAGGAGAAGGTTCTTTTTTGCATAATTTATTTATAGGAAATTTGCTGGAAGGTTCTATAGATTACGGAGTGTCTTTTGGGATAATCACAACAGGAATTTATGTTCCTCTGGCTATAGTCTTTCCTTATATCTTTAGTTTTTATCTTATTTTGGGATTTTTAGAAGATTGGGGTTACCTGCCCCGTTTGGCAATTTTAGGCGACAGGGCGTTTCATAAACTAGGCTTACATGGTTATGCGATAGTTCCGATGATATTAGGCTTGGGCTGTAATGTGCCGGGAGCTTTAGCAACCAGGTTATTTGAGGAAAGAAGGGAAAAATTTATTGCAGCAACTTTACTTGCTGTGGCCGTTCCTTGTATGGCTCAAACTGCGATGATTATAAATTTATTAGGCCGTTACGGGGGCCAATATATATTTATTGTTTTTTTCTCTTTGTTTTTGGTCTGGTTTAGTTTAGGGCGGATTATGAATTTTTTCGCAAAAGGGGAAAGCCCTGAAATTTTGATAGAAGTTCCGCCCTACAGAAGGCCGCATTTTAGCAGCGCGGTAAAAAAAATATGGTTAAGAATCAGTTCTTTTTTTAAAGAAGCTATACCGCTTGTTCTTTTAGGGGTATTGGTAGTAAATTTGTTAAATTTTTTTGGAATTATCGATTTTTTCGCCAATATATTTTCTCCGGTTATAACAAAAGTTTGGCAACTTCCCAAAGAAGCGATTGGGGCATTGGTGGTGGGTTTTTTGCGGAAAGACGTCGCGGTGGGGATGCTTCGGCCGCTTGGCCTAAGCTTAAGGCAGTTGATTGTCGGCGCTACTATTTTAGGTGTTTATTTTCCCTGTATGGCAACTTTTATTGTTTTAGTTAAAGAAATTGGCATAAAAGATATGTTAAAATCCATTCTTATCATGCTTTTTACCGCGACAATAGTGGGCGGCCTTCTAAATTATATTTTGAAATTATTTGGCATTTAAAAAAAAGAAGTCCCGTCACAGTTAGCCGTATTTAAATCCTGGATACCTTCCCGGCAGGTTGAAAATTGAAGGCGGACGTTCATAGATTCTTTTCTGGCTTTTTCTATAAGACTTTTTCGTATATTTTCCTCTAAATAGATATAATTGTTTTTACGCATTCCTTTTTGGTAATAAAGTTTATGCCAAAGCTCTAAATATTCCGGAAAAACTTTCGTCATTCTTTTAAAGTTATCGGTCTTTGCTTTGTAAGTTGAAGTTATAATTTGTTTAGCCCCAGCTTCTTTTATCTGCCTGATAACTTTTTTTATATCTTTTGTGTTGAGGTGATAGATTAAAGGGTCAAATCTTACAACAACAGGCATAAATTCAGAAAGTTTTTTTACTGCTTTTAGCCTTTCTGAAGGGAGTGTGCAATTTGGTTCTAATTTTTTTGACAAATTATCATCTAAGGAAGTAAGAGAGATAGTTATTAAAATTTTTTTTATTTCCTTAAGCAAGCCTAAATCCTCTAAGATTAAATTTGATTTTGTAACCAAGTTAATTTTTAAATCATAGTTTTTTAAAATATTTAAAAGCTGGTGAGTCAATTTAAGTTTTTTTTCAAGCGGCTGGTAAGGATCAGATGAGTTTGATATGGCGATAGTTGAGCCGGGAGGTATCTTTGCTGCGTCTTTTCTCAGTTTTTTTATAAAATCTTTTTTCGGCCGGGGTTGATAAAATTTCGGAATATAGGAAGAGGCATAACAGTAAAGACAGCCGTGGCCGCAACCGGTATAAGCCGATAAACTGTATTTAGGCGGACAACTGCAAAGCGAACTTCGCCAAGGATCAAAAGGTTTAATTAATTCCATGAATTTATTTTAGTTTCTAACTTCCGGGAGTCAATAAGAAATAAGGGGACGTTTCCCTCGTTTATAAATCTTTGTTAATCAATGGGTTATGAATTGCCATTTTCTACTTATTTGCGTAAAATAGAGGTTTGTAACTCCTTTATTTGCAATGAGTTATAACAGAGGGAAACGTCCCCTTTTGAAAATAAATCTTTAACTGAGGCTTTATTTTAGTTATAATAATATCAATTAAATGGTTAGGAAACAAGGATTGTTATAAGAAACAAGGATTGTTATAGAAAACAAGGATTGTTATGGGTGATTTAGCAGATATTATTTTATATTCTTTTTTATCGGGAGTTACAGTATTTTTTGGCGGCTTGTTCCGTAAAATAGAAAATTTTCCGGAAGGCAAAAAAAAGGAAGAATTTTTACATAGTATAGTGGCTTTTGGGGGAGGAATTTTAGTTTCAGCTGTCGCGTTAGTTTTAGTCCCGAAAGGGATAAAAGAGTTAACGCTCATTCCAATTATCATAATTTTTATTGCCGGAGCAATTTGTTTTTTTCTCCTTGATGAATTTATAAGCTCTCAAGGTGGAACAAAAGCCCAGCTTATGGCTATGCTTATGGATTTTATTCCCGAGGCAATAGCTTTAGGAGCAGTTTTTGCCCATGATAAGGCTTTAGGCCTGCTTTTAGCTATTTTTATCGGGCTTCAAAACTTACCAGAAAGTTTTAACTCTTTTTCAGATTTAGTAAAAAGCGGAATATCCGAGACAAAGGTATTGGTGATATTTATCCCTTTAAGCTTTTGCGGGGTGGCAGGCGCTGTTTTAGGTTATTTATTTTTAGGCGGTTTTCCGAAAATAATTGCGGGATTGATGCTTTTTGCAGCTTCGGGCATTTTATATCTTACCTTTCAAGACATTGCTCCACTGGCAAAAATGGAGAAGAATTGGCGGCCGGCTTTAGGGGCGTCTTTAGGGTTTTTAGTAGGGATTATCGGCCAAAAAATTATAGGATAATTACAGGATAAGCGTAATATTTGCTGCTTATTTTTTTTATGTTATAATGAAAGCTCGCATTTTTTTCGGGAAAAAATATAAATAAAAAAATAAGGAGAAAGATGTTACCAAAATCTGCCATTTTTGATTTAGATGGAGTTATAACTCAAACTGCTTTAGTTCATGAAGAAGCCTGGAAAGAAATGTTTGATGAATATCTGCGTTTGAGGGAAAAAAGAGATAATGAGCCGTTTAAAGAGTTCAGAAAGCCAAAAGATTATCTTGAATTTGTTGACGGCAAACCCAGGTATGAAGGAGTAAAGAGCTTTTTAGAATCACGAAATATAAAATTGCCTTTTGGCGACCCGGCTGACGAGCCCGGCAAAGAAACTATCTGCGGGTTAGGAAATAAAAAAAATAACCGTTTTCTAGAAGTTTTAAAAAAAGAAAAACCCAAAGTTTATGATAATGCAGTCAGGTTTATTAAAGCTCTTAAAAATGAGGGTGTAAAAATTGGCGTGGCTTCATCCTCTAAGAGTTGTAAGCCGATATTAGAGACAGCCGGGCTTCTAAGTTTATTTGAAACCCGGGTAGACGGAGTAGTTTCTGCAGAACTTGGATTGACCGGTAAACCCGAAGGAGATATTTTTACAACAGCCGCAAGAAATCTAGGGGCAGAACCTTTAGAATCGGTGATAATAGAAGATGCGGTATCAGGGGTGCAAGCGGGAAGAAATGGCAGCTTTGGGTTAGTTTTGGGTGTAGCGCGCCGCGATAACGAAA
Organism: Candidatus Omnitrophota bacterium; assembly: GCA_021735405.1. Taxonomy (GTDB): domain Bacteria; phylum Omnitrophota; class Gorgyraeia; order Duberdicusellales; family 4484-171; genus PXAH01. The sequence goes on from JAIPHC010000002.1 coordinate 14,453, forward strand.
AAGAGTTAGCTAAACAAGGAGCCGATATTGTAATTTCAAATTTTGCCAATATCGATTTGGGATTAATAGATGATTGGTTTAACCGAAAACCAGTACCTCTCTTTTCTGCCTGGGATAAGTTAGATAAACCTTACCAAGATAAGATAGTTGATTTTGAGCAAGATAAAAAAATATTAGTTAATTTCTATTATAAGCGGTCTGTTAAGGAGGCTTTGTTTGGTAAAGAAAAAGTTATTTTCTTTCTAGATTATGACGGTACTCTTACTCCGATAGTTGGGCGGCCGGAGATGGCTAAGATTTCAAGCCAGATGCAGGAAGCCGTTAAAAAATTGGCTCAAAATTATCCAGTATCTATTGTAAGCGGCCGAATGCGGGAAGATGTTGAGAATTTAGTGGGTATTAAGGGGCTTTTTTACGCCGGCAGCCATGGTTTTGACATTAAAGGCCCGGATTTTGAAATAGTGCAACCTAAAGCCAGAGAAGTGGTGCCTTTAGTTGCAAAAATTATTGGTAAACTTCATGCTGATCTTGATAGTATAGAAGGGGTAATAATCGAAGAAAAAAAATTCAGTGTAGCAGTTCATTACCGTTTGGTTAAAGAAGAAGCTCAAATAAAAAAAATAAAAAAATTGGTGGATTTAATAGTTAATAAAAATAAAGATAATTTAAAGCTTTTATCGGGGAAAAAAGTTTTTGAATTACTGCCTAATATGGAATGGGACAAAGGAAAAGCTATAAGATGGATTGCCGAATCAATGCAGGTGGATTGGCAAACCACTTCTGTTATATATATAGGAGATGATACTACAGACGAATATGCTTTTTCTGCAATAAGAACAAGAGGAACAGGGATAATCGTTTCAGATGAAGATAAACCTTCTTTAGCTCATTTTAGATTAGATTCACCGAAACAAGTAAGGGAGTTGTTTGAGAAAGCAATCGAAAAATAGAAAACGAAAAACCGGCTTTAGCTGGAAGCTTACCTATAATTCTTTTAAGCCTCAAGAAGAAAGCTTAAGAGAGGCGCTTTGTACTTTAGGAAATGGTTATTTCGGAACCAGAGGCGCGACTTCGGAGTGCTCGTCTTCCCGAATTCATTATCCCGGTACATATATAACAGGTGTCTATAATAAATTAGGAACGCGTATTGCCGGAAAACTGATAAAAAATGAAGATCTGGTGAATTGTCCTAATTGGCTCCCAATTACCTTTAAAATTGGAAAAGGCGATTGGATTAATCCTGCCGCAGAAAAAATTCATAAATGGCATCAAGAACTTAATCTTAAAACCGGGATATTAAAAAGAATAGTAACTTTCTCGACTCAAGATAAGAAAAAAACAACTATTAGCGAAGAAAGATTAGTACATATGGCCGATTGCCATCGAGCCGCAATTAAATATCAAATCAAACCGGAAAATTATCAAGGTAGAGTTATTGTCCGCGCCGGCCTGGATGGAGATATAGAAAATAACGGGGTCGCTCGCTACCGAGAGCTTAACTCAAAACACCTTAAGTCTGTCACAGTTAATTCTTTTTCCAATAATTGTATTTATTTAAAAGCTAAAACCAGTCAATCAAAGATAATTATTTTTGAAGCGGCAAAAATAAATGTTTTTAATCCAGCCGGTAAAAAGGTAAAACCACAATCAGAAAAAACAAAAAAAGAAAAAAAATCAATTTATAAAGAATTTGAATTAGATTTTAAAAAGAAACAAACCTGCCAACTCGAAAAAATAGTCGCTATTTATACTTCCAAAGATAGAGATGTGGGAGATCCGATGCAAGCTATGAAAAATTCTGTTAAGTTTGCGCATCGGTTTAAAAAAATAGCTCAAACACAGAAAAAAGCCTGGCAATCTTTATGGGATAAATTTGATCTGGATATAAATAATTCTAAATTTACCCAGAAAGTGATAAGATTACATACTTTCCATTTGCTTGAAACTGCTTCTCCAAATACAGTTAATCTTGATACAGGGCTTCCGGCTCGCGGCCTCCACGGGGAAGCATACCGGGGGCACATCTTTTGGGATGAAATTTTTACTACTCCCTTTTACGATGCTCACCTGCCGGAGGTAACCCAATCTCTTCTTTTGTATCGGTACCGGCGCCTGCTTCCTGCCAGAGAAGCAGCAAAGGAGGCAGGTTTTTCCGGGGCAATGTTTCCTTGGCAGAGCTCAGCTACGGGAGAAGAGGAATCACAAGTTATCCATTTAAACCCTTTATCGGGGAAATGGGGGCCTGATTATAGCCGGATTCAAAGGCATATTTCTTTTGATATAGCTTATAATATTTGGCGGCATTGGGAAAGAACTGCTGATTTAAATTTTATGATTTCCTATGGGGTGGAAATGCTTGCAGCGATTTCTCAATTTGGGGCAACTTTGGCAAAATTTGATAAAAAAGATGGCCGGTTCCATACCGAAGGCCTAATGGGCCCGGATGAATTTCACGAAAAAATGCCAGGAGCAAAAAAAGGAGGATTCCGGGACAATGCTTATACCAATGTTTTAATTGTTTGGACTTTATTAAAGACTTTGCGGATTCTTTCGGTAATTCCTGAGCATCAAAAATTGAGAATATTAAATAAATTAGATATTGCAGAAAAAGATCTCAAACATTGGGATAGAATAACCAAGGAGATGAATGTTGTAATAAACAAAAATCAGATAATTGCTCAATTTGACGGTTATTTTGGATTAAAGGAATTAAATTGGAATTATTACCGTAAAAAATATAAAAACATTAAAAGGATGGATAGAATATTAAAAGCTGAAGGTAAGTCCCCCGATGAATACAAAGCGGCAAAACAAGCGGATGCTTTGATGATTTTTTATCTAATTCCTTTTTTTGAAGTGGAGAAAATTTTTACCCGGTTAGGTTATAAAATGAACCGAAAAATTTTAGCGAAAAATTATAATTATTATATAAAAAGGACTTCCCACGGTTCTACCTTAAGTAAAGTGGTACATTGTTATTTATCTAATTTAATTGAAAAAAAAGGTGAAGACTGGTATTGGTTCCAGCAGGTCCTTAAATCTGATATTTATGATACTCAAGGCGGCACCACGCCTGAAGGGATTCACGCCGGGGTTATGGGGGGCTCAGTGGATATGGTTATGCGCGGTTTTTGCGGAGTTCGGCCTTTTGAAAATAGAATCAGAATAAATCCTAGCCTGCCGAAAAAATTAACTAAAATTAAATATAATTTTTATTATCAAGGTTATCAAGTTTTTGTTGCTTTAGAAGGCAGTCAGATTAAGATATACATAAAGGGGAGAAAATCAAAGTTTTGTTCAGTTCCGGTTGAAGTATCAGGGAAGCTATACAACCTCTGTGTAGGCAAAAAATATAAATTGCCTTTTAAAAAAAGACGAAAAGAAATTCCTGCGAAAAAAAGGAAAAAGATGGCATACAAAAGGGTATTAATTGTTGACGGAGATACGAGTTCGGCCGCGGTTTTAGAAACTCAATTAGAAGACAAAGGATATTTAGTTCAGAGAGCCATTCAAGGCACAGAAGCTTTACAAATTTTAAAATCGGAGTGGATTAATTTAATAATTATTTCTATAAATCTTTCCGGAGGAATGACTGGATTTCAATTGTTTAAAGAGATTAAGAAGGCAAAAGATTTTTTCGATATTCCGATTGTAATTTATTCTAGTAAAGAAGGCATGAAGAATACTTTCAAAAAATTAGGGGCAGAAGACTTTGTAAGCAAGAAAAAAGAAGTTAAATTTTTGGTTAATTCAGTTCAGAAAATATTAAAAAATAATGGGAGGCGATGATGGCAAAGAAGAAGAAACAAAGCTTTTCAGATATTTTAAAAAAGAGGTTAAAGGCTATTAAAGCAAAAGATATTATGACTAAAACAGTGGTAACTATTGGAGAAGATAAGACTTTATCTGAAGTTGCAAAAATCATGATCAAAAAAAGAATAAGCGGATTACCTGTTTTAGATAAAAAGAAAAAATTGACAGGAATTATCGTGGATCATGATTTATTTTTGGTTATGGATATGATTGAGTCCGGCAATGTAATTGAACAAAATTCAAACACAAAGGCAGACCCTAAAGTCAATTATGTAATGTCTAGTCAGGTTATCACTATCAAAAAAGATACAAACCTCGATGAAATAATTTCAATTATGAAATACAAAAACGTCCATACATTGCCTGTATTGCAGCGAAAAAAAATTGTAGGCATAATCGGCAGAAGGGACGTCTATCAGACTTTTTATAACGCGATCAAAAATTTAAAAAAATAAAATAATTGAATTAATGGATCCTTTTATTTTTAGAACCCGCATAAATCAAATTGAACTTTTAGGCAAAAAAGCAAAAAATTTAAAACAGCTGGCTGACGGTATAAAAACCGTTCCTGCCCCGAGTATTTATCATCATACCCATAGGTTTTTGGAACAACATATATATTTTTCCCCCGAACACCCGAATGATTTCAGTTATTGGACAACAACTTCTTTAGGCCTAAAACGCTTAGGCGAAATCATAGCCAGTGTCGAGATTTTTCAATTCAAAGACATAGAGCTTTTAAGAAAAAAATTCGTAACAATTATCGAAACTTATCTTGAAAACGTATCTTCTTTGCGTAATTGCATTTTAGGCGAAGAGTTTAACTTTATGGCGTCTAAAATGTTTATTTTGAACACACCTTTTAAAGCTTATAATTTAAAAGATTTTGTTGATTGCCTTGCCCAGGTTACGATTCATTCATTTTATTTTCATATGTTTGAGGCGAGAATGAGGCTGCAAAAACATGAAAATGATTTTTCCCGCTGGTTTAAAGATAACGGATTTGAGAGATTAGCCGGACAAATCGCTTCTTTAGACCCCTATACCCATACTTTAGAAGGGTTGCGCAAAAAAATCATAAATTTGATAAAAAAGTATATACAATGACTAAACAAATTAAAGAGTATATTCCGGTTGTAGGCAAACAGCTTATAGATGAGCTTTATCTGGTAGCCGGCAGGTTAAAAAGATTTAAAATCCAAAATATCAATTCTACAATATCGGGAGGAGGAGTTGCCGAAATATTGTCTCGCATGGTGCCTTTGATGAAAGATTTAGGACTTTCGGTTAGATGGGATGCGTTAGAAGCGGGGGATAAATTTTTTACCATTACTAAAAAAATTCATAACGCTCTTCACGGGATGGATGTTAATTTAACCGATAAAGAGTATCAATATTTTTTAGATGTAAATGAAAAAAATAAAAAGAAAGTAGCGGTTGATTCCGATATAGTATATATCCATGACCCTCAACCCATTGCTTTAATCACTGAAAACAAAAATCGGGATAAAAAATGGCTTTGGCGTTGTCATGTGGATTTTTCAAAACCGCAGGAAGCTGTGTGGGCTTTTTTGAAGGAATTTATCCAAAAATATGATACTTCCGTATTTAGCGCGCCGGCTTTTGCGCGCAAACTTGATTGCCGGCAGGTTTTAGTTGCGCCTTCTATCGATCCTTTAAGCGATAAAAATAAAACTTTGGAACAGCGGCAAGTAGATTCTGTTTTAGAAAAGTATGGTATTGACAAGGATAAACCGATAATTACCCAGATTTCAAGGTTCGATTACCTAAAGGACCCCTTAGGGGTGATAAGAAGTTATCGTTTAGTTAAAAAATATATTGATTGCCAGTTAATTTTGGCCGGCGGCGGGGCAACCGATGACCCTAATACAGCCGAGGTTTTAAAAAAGGCAGAAGACCTGGCTTCTGTGGATAAAGATATTTTTATCCTGCATCTTCCCGGCCAAAGCCATCTTGAAATAAATGCCCTTCAACGGGCTTCTACTGTAATTTTACAAAAGTCTCTCCGTGAAGGTTTTGGGCTTACTGTTTGCGAGGCGCTTTGGAAAGAAAAACCGGTGATAGCTTCTGCCGTGGGAGGTATTCCTTTACAAATTGCTCATAAATACTCGGGTATTTTAACTTATACCATAGAAGGCACGGCTTATTGGATAAAACAGTTAATTCAAGAGCCCGAATACGCAAAGAGATTAGGTGTTCACGGCAAAAAACACGTAGCCAATAATTTTCTTATAACCCGGCATATCCAAGACTATCTTTTGCTTTTTCTTTCACTTTATAATGAGTCTAATGTTGTTGACTTAGGGTGAAAAAATCTTGCTAATATAAGCATATTATGGTAAATTACTTCACGAACCTAACTTCCTGACAGCTTAATTAATTTTTTAAAATCGGAGAAAATTATGCAAAAATCCAGCAAAGAATTGCTAAAAGAAAGACTAGACCAGAAGAGTTTTGAAAAAGTGGCAATTTTTCAAAACCAACACCTTTTTGATTTTATTGCCGGGTTTGTTGAGCTTTGCAATCCCAAATCCGTTTTTGTGCGCACAGATTCAAAGGAAGATATAGCCTATATTAGAGAAAAAGCAAAAGAGCTGGGTGAAGAAAAAACTTTGGCCAAAAGCGGCCATACCGTTCATTTTGACGGCTACCAAGATCAAGCCCGTGATAAAAAGAAGACTAAATATCTATTAAGCCAAGATATTTTAGCAAAAAGCCGAATCAATAGTATCGAAAAAAATGAAGGCAATAGAGAAATAAAATCAATATTGAAAAATATAATGCAGGGTAAAGAGATGCTTATTTGCTTTTTTTGCCTTGGCCCAAACAATTCTTTTTTCTCTCTTCCGGCTGTTCAAATCACAGATTCTTTTTATGTTGCTCATTCCGAAGATATTCTTTACCGGCCGGGGTACGAACAATTTAAAAAAACAAAGGAGAGTCCTGATTTTTTTAAATTTGTTCACAGCGCCGGGGAGCTTGAAGGAGGAGTGAGCAAAAATATTGATAAAAGAAGGGTTTATATCGATTTAGAGAAACAATTGGTATACAGCGCAAACACCCAATATGCCGGAAATACCGTGGGTTTGAAAAAGTTAGCTTTACGGTTGGCAATTAATAAAGCGGTTAATCAGGGTTGGCTGGCCGAGCACATGTTTGTTATGTCGGTAGCGGACAAAGACGGCGATAAATCTTATTTTTGCGGAGCTTATCCTAGTATGTGCGGTAAAACTTCAACCGCGATGATTAAGGGAGAAACAATAGTCGGTGATGATATAGCTTACCTAAAAAAGAGAAATTCAAAAGTTTTTGGGACCAATGTTGAAAGGGGGGCTTTTGGAATTATTAAAGGAGTAAACCCAGAAGATGATCCAATTATTTATAAGACTTTATCGGAAAAAGGAGAAGTTATTTTTTCAAATATTTTGGTAAGTGAAAATAATATCCCTTTCTGGGAAGGTAAAAGCAGAGAACATCCTGTGTCGGGAACAAATTTTTCCGGACATTGGTTTCCCGGTAAGACTGACCAAGAGGGAGAAGAGATACCGGCTTCTCATAAAAATGCCCGTTTTACCATTAGAATAAAAGATTTAGAAAATGCTGATGAAAATCTTAATAATCCTGAGGGAGTAAATATTAAGGGCATGATTTATGGAGGCAGAGATTCTGACACTTCAGTTCCGGTTGAGCAGGCTTTTAACTGGCAGCATGGAATTATCACTAAAGCCGCCAGTATCGAATCAGAAACCACAGCAGCTACTTTAGGCAAAGAGGGGGTAAGGGTTTTTAACCCCATGAGCAATATTGATTTTTTATCAATTCCTTTATCTAAATATATTAAAGCTAACCTGGATTTTGGAAAAGGATTAGATTCAGTGCCGTTAATTTTTTCTGTTAATTATTTTTTACGTAACAAGGAAGGAAAATTTTTAAATGGCATGAAGGATAAAAAAATATGGTTAAAGTGGGCAAAGTTGCGGGCTGACAAAAGAGCAGAAGGCCTAAAAACTCCTACCGGCTTGATTCCTGCTTATCAAGATTTAAAATTATTATTTAAGGACCATTTAGGTAAAGATTATTCGGAAGAAGATTATAATATCCAATTTACTTTAAGGATTCCTGAAAATTTAGAAAAAATAGAAAGAGTAATTAATATCTACAGCGATCGGGACAATATTCCTTCTGTTTTATTCAAAGAGCTAGAAGAACAAAAGAAAAGATTATTAGAATGCCAGAAAGAATACGGCGATTACCCCAAGCCGTCAAATTTTAAAAAATAAGATGTTAAAGAAAACAGATTTTAATAATTTAAAACTTTTTAAAAAAGGTAAAGTACGGGATGTATACGATTTAGGAAATAAGCTTTTAATCGTTGCAACCGATAGGATTTCTTGTTTTGACGCAGTATTGCCTACACCTATTCCTAATAAAGGTAAAATTCTTACCCAAATTTCTCTTTTTTGGTTTTCTTATCTAAAAGATCTAGTTTCGAATCATTTAATTTCTGCTGATGATAAAGATTTACCAAAGGAAATTTCTGAAGGCAGAGATGAGCTGAGAGGTAGATTTATGATTGCAGAAAAATGTAAAGTTTTTCCCTTTGAGTGTGTGGTCAGGGGATATTTAGCCGGATCCGGTTTTAAAGATTATCAAAAAACTGGCAGCGTTTGCGGCATCAAACTCCCCCAAGGGCTAAAGCAAGCGGATAAATTACCAGAACCTATTTTTACTCCTGCAACTAAGGCAGAATCAGGCCATGACCAAAATATTGATTTTGAATATATGAAAAAAGAAATTGGCGAAAACGTAGCGGAAAAATTAAAAAATATCAGCATTCAACTTTATAAAAAAGCTACTGAGTTAGCGGAAAGTAAGGGAATAATAATTGCCGACACAAAGTTTGAATTCGGTAAAACCAATGATAACAGAATAATAATTGTTGATGAAGCATTAACTCCAGATTCTTCCCGCTTTTGGCCAAGGTCTGAATATGGGCCAGGCAAATCTCAGAGCAGCTTCGATAAGCAATTTGTAAGAGATTACCTGGAGACTTGTGATTGGGATAAAACACCGCCGGCACCAGAATTACCGGAAGATATAGTTAAAAAAACCAGGAATAAATACAATCAAGCTTTAGAAATGCTTACTGAAAATGGATGATAGAGAGGAGAAGGCAGAAAGAAATGAATATAGTAGTTTGCATTAAACAAGTTCCTGATACCACAGAAGTAAGAGTTAATCCTGAAACTAATACCTTAATTAGAGAAGGGGTTGATTCAATAGTTAATCCTTTTGATACTTATGCAATTGAAGAAGCGGTACGCTTAAGAGATAAGTTCGGCGGGAAAGTCACGGTGATGACTATGGGCCCTCCTCAGGCGGAAGCAGCTTTAAGGCAAGCATTGTCGGTGGGAGCAGATTCGGCAATTCTTGTTTCTGACAGAGCCTTTGCTGGTTCCGATACTTGGTCAACCAGTTTAATTCTATCTAAAGCATTAGAAAAGATAAAAGAGGTTGATTTGGTTATTTGTGGAAAGCAAGCCTCTGACGGAGATACAGCTCAAGTAGGCCCGGGGATAGCCACTCATCTTAATTTGCCACAGGCAACCTATGTAAGAAGAATAGATACTGTTCATCTTGATTCATCCCCAAAAATTATTGTAGTTGAAAGATTAGTTGAAGAGGGATATGAAATGGTAGAGGTTCAGTTACCAGCTTTAATTACAGTAGTAAAAGAAATTAATGAACCAAGGATGCCGTCGTTACGGGGTAAAATGAAAGCAAGAAGCGCCGAGATAGTTGTATGGAAAAATAGTGATTTAGAAATAAAAGAAAATGAAATTGGCCTGGAAGGGTCTCCTACTCAAGTAGTAAAAATCTTTACTCCTCCCAAAAAGGAAGGGGGGAAAGTTTTTCAAGGTGAACCAGAAGATGCAGTTAACGAGTTGGTAAAAGAAATAAAAGATATTTTATGAGCAAAATTAAAGTTATAAAAGATAAATGTACCGGTTGCGGGCTTTGCCTTAAAGCCTGTCCGGTGGACGCTATAACAATAGTTTCAAAAAAAGCTGTAATTGACCTTGATAAATGTACTCTTTGTAAAGCTTGCCTAGATAGTTGTAAATTCGATGCTATTGAAGTAAAAGAACAAACCAGAAAGGCCAAAGATTTATCAGAATATAAAGGAGTTTGGGTTTTTGCAGAAAATTCAAATGGGATTGTTGCTCCGGTTGCTTTTGAACTTTTGAACAAAGCGCGTCAATTAGCCGATGATTTAAATACTGAAGTTTCCGCAATTTTATTGGGGCATAAAGTTGAATCAGAAGCCGAGAAACTAATTCAACGGGGCGCAGATAAAGTTTATTTAGTTGATTCTAAAGATTTAGGCCATTATATATCAGAAAATTATACAGCTAAAATTGTTGATTTAATTAAAAAGTATAAGCCGGAAATTTTATTAGCCGGCGCAACCACAACAGGAAGAAGCTTGGCGGCAAGAATCGCAGTTAAGTGTTATACCGGTTTGACTGCAGATTGTACCGGTTTAGAAATCGATAAAGATAAAAAAATATTAATCCAGACCCGGCCTGCTTTCGGGGGAAATATCATGGCTCAAATCATTTCACCTAATTTCAGGCCCCAGATGGCAACCGTACGGCACAAAGTAATGCCGGAAGCTCAACCGGATTCCGGCCGTAAAGGTGAAATTATAAAAGAGTCTTTTGATTCGGAAAAAGTTGATAAAAGGATAAAATTTTTGGATTTTGTAAAAGAAGATGTTTCCACTATAAATTTAGCCGAAGCCGATATTATTGTTTCCGGCGGAAGAGGCTTAGGTTGTCCGGAGAATTTTAAAATTATCGAAGAGTTAGCAGAAACTCTCGACGCTGCGGTAGGTTCTTCACGGGCCTGTGTTGACGCCGGATGGATTCCTTATTCTCATCAGGTAGGCCAAACCGGGCGTACGGTGTGCCCTAAAATTTACATTGCTTGCGGAATATCCGGACAAATTCAACATTTAGTGGGCATGCAGTCATCCGATTTAATTATTGCTATCAATAAAGATCCAGAGGCGCCGATTTTTAAGGTAGCTGATTATGGAATTGTCGGCGATCTTTTTAAAGTAATTCCTCTTTTTGTTAAAAAGTTAAAAGAGACGCTTAAGCGTTAATTTTATTTAATAATGTATTTAAAAGAATTAAATCTTTTTGGTTTTAAATCTTTCCCCGAAAAAACTTCCCTAAAATTCAATTCCGGAATAACGGCGGTAGTCGGCCCAAATGGATGCGGAAAAAGCAATGTGTTTGATTCAATTAAATGGGCCCTCGGTGAACAAAGCCCGAAATCTTTACGCGGTACAAAGATGGAAGATGTTATTTTTAACGGAACCGAAAATTATCCGGCCTTAAGTTATGCGGAAGTTAGTTTGAATTTTTCTAACGAAGATAAATATTTACCGATTAATTACAATGAAGTTCTTATCAGCAGGAGGTTATATCGTTCGGGCGAGAGCCAATATTTTATAAACAAAAGCCCGGTAAGATTAAAGGATATCCAAAATTTATTTTTAGGCACAGGAATTGGGGAATCTACTTATTCGTTTGTTGAGCAGGGAAAGATTGAGGTATTTTTAAGTTATAAACCGGAAGATAAACGTTTAATTTTCGATGAAGCAAGCGGAATAGTAAAATATAAAGAAAGAAAAAAAGAAGCTCTGCGCCGTCTTGCCGAAGCAGATGATAATATCGTCCGCCTGGATGATATATTAAAGGAGATAAGGCGGCAAATCGGATACCTAGAGAGGCAAGCCGAAAAGGCGGAAAAATATAAAGAAACTAAAGGAAAATTGATTGAGGTAGAAAAAAATATAGCTGCCCAGCGGGCCCGGGAATTTGATAAAAAAATCAAAGATTCAGTTTCTAACCTTAATTTATCAGAAGAACAAGAATCGATTATTAAGGAAAAATTAGCCGCGCTTGATACTGAGCTCGATGATTTAGAGAAAAAACAAAACAGCTTAAGAGCCGATATTGACCAGCTCAACAGCGTAGTAGTTTCGGCTAAAGCGCAGGTAAGCAATTATGAAAACAATATCAATTTTTCCAGCCAGCGGATTCAGGAGTTAGAAGAAAGAAGCAGAAGCCTTGAATTATCCAGTAAGGCTTTGGAAGAAAAAATTAAGGCTCAAGGCAATAAAAGACAAGAGGAGTTAAGGCGGCTCGATATTATTGAGGAAGAAACAAAAAAAATAGAAGATAATTTGGCAAATATTTCTGCGGAAAAAGAAGATAATTTTAAAAAGATAAAAGAAGCGCAAAAAAACCTAAAACAGCAGAAGGAAAGCGTGATAGTTTTAGAAGAGAAAAAGGCAAAAGCGAATAATTCAATAATTGAATTACAGGCGCAAATTACTACTTTGCTAAATCGTAAAAAAAGGCTGCTTTTAGATAAAGGCAAGCTTGATAATTTGCTTTTGGAAAATTCCAAAAATTTGGAAAAATCAGAAGACGAATATTCTAAAGTTTTCAAGCAGCTAAACCAGCTAAAAGCAAAGAAACAAGGGCTAGCTAGCCAAGAAAAGGAAATCAATCAAGAGGTTGAAAGCTTACGGGAAGCGTTGTCCGAGAAAGAAAAAGATTTTTTTGAATTAAATGCTTCTTATCAATTTTTGAAAGAATTCCGGACTAAATACGAAACTTTCTCCCGAAAAGAAAATATTACTGTTTTTTTCGATAAAGATCCCGGAGATATTAATAAGTTAGTTGCTTCTTTAAAAGATATAGAATTTAATCAAGAAGGCAATGTGTATAAAGCAAAGCTAGAAGCAAAGGTTATCGCCTTTGATCAAGAGCAGCTACGGAAAAAAATCTCTGCTTTAGAATTAGAAATTACTGAAACCAAACAAAAAGTTCAATCTTTACTTCAAGAAAAGCAATCTTTAGATGACCGGTTATCTTCAGAAGATAGTAATATCGAAAGCTATAAAAACAGCCTTAGCCAGATTCAGCAAGACAAAGATTCCGCTAAACGGGAGATTGAAAGATTAGAGGAAGAACAACAGTTGGTAGACGAGGAAACTAAAAGCGCTTTAGAAGAAATCAATGACCTTGAATCTAAAAAGGAACAAGCTAAGCAAATAACCGATAACAACAGTTATGAGTTAGATAAAGTAAATAATTTATTATCTTCTATACAAAAAATAAGAGAAGACTCAGAACAAGCCTTAAGGGAGATAGATATCCAAACCGCTCAACTCAAAGCTCAAAAGGAATCGTTATATAAGGAGAAAAATAGTATTGGTTCAAAGGTTGATTTTTTTAAGGAAGAAATCGAAGGCTTTGAAAAAAATATTGAAGAGGTGGAAAAAGAAAAAGAATCCGGGCGCAATCAAATTAATTTTTTAGGGGAAAAGATAAAAGAGTTGAAAGAAAAAATAGAAAAGGATTCTCAAAATATCCAGGATTCAGTTTTAAAGAAAAAAGAGCTTCAAGAGGGAGAAAAGAATATTAATAAAGAGATGTCAGAGCGGCGGAGTAAAGTTGTTGAATTAAAGCAAGATTTAGTTAAGCTTCAGCAAGTTATCTATGATCAAAAACTTAAAATTCAAAGTTTAGAGTATGAGAAAGGCAAAATTAAGGATTATTTGCAGCAGGTATATGATTTAGAAATTGACCTCTCCTTGCTGGAGGTAACCGATAATCCTTTAGAGCAGCTTGAGGAGAATAAAGAAAGATTGCAAAAAAGATTGAATTCTATAGGCGAAGTCAACCTTGTCGCTATCGAAGAGTTCCAAGAGCTTAAAGAAAGGAGGGATTTCCTTGAAGGCCAACGAATGGATTTAGTTACTTCAAAGGATAATTTAAAAAAAGCAATAAATAAGATAAACCGCACTTCTCGCCAGACATTTTTGGAAACTTTTGAAAAAATAGAAAAAGAGTTTAAGAAAAACTATAAATTTTTATTTAATGGGGGCAGGGCAAAGCTGATTTTAATCGACCCTGATGATATTTTGGAGTCAGGAGTTGAAATCGAAGTCCAGCCACCGGGTAAAAAATTGCAGAATGTATCTTTATTATCCGGGGGAGAAAAAGCTCTTACTGCAATAGCTTTGATTTTTTCTATCTTTACGGTAAGGCCTTCTCCTTTATGTGTGCTTGATGAAATAGATGCTCCTTTAGATGAAGCTAATGTGGACAGATTTAACCATATTTTAAAGGATTTTTCTCAACAGGCCCAGTTCATTTTAATCTCCCACAATAAAAAAACAATGAGCAATGCCGATGTCCTTTATGGGGTAACTATGCAGACAAAAGGCGTATCAAAGCTAGTTTCTGTTAAGTTTGCCGAGGAAGGGCGGGAGAAAGCCAAAGCCTAGCTTTCATTATTAACTAGATTAGCAGCTTACCGTACAATTTTTTCCTTTCTTTTTTGCCCGATAAAGGGCTTGATCCGCTTTTTCAATCAATTCTTTCTTTTTTTGGCTATCTTTGGGGAAATTAGCTACTCCAATACTTATTGTGAATTGATAATTTAGGATATTATTTTTTGCAATTGATTTCCTGATTCTTTCGGACAGAAGACAGGACTCTTTTTTATTATTAGAAGGCAGGATCAAAGAAAATTCTTCTCCGCCGTAGCGGCAGACTATATCGATTTTTCGACAGTTAATTTTTAAGATATCTCCAATTTTTTTAAGCGCTTTATCGCCCTGGACATGGCCGAAGCTATCGTTATATTTTTTAAAATTATCTATATCGATCATCAAAACAGATAAAGTTTGTTTAGTTGATTTTGCTTTAGCTAGTTCCTCATCCAGCTTATATTGAAAATAACCGTAATTCCAAAGCCCGGTAAGGGGATCAGTGTGGGCTTTAGTTAGGGTTAGTTCGAAGCTGTATGAATTTTCAAGCGCTCCAGCGGCTTGTTCGGAAAACATTTCAAATATTTTAAAATCCTCTTTGCTAATTTCTTTTTTGGTTATATAGTTGTCTACAACTAATATGGCTGCAATTTCGCCTTTAATCTTCAACGGTGCCACAATAAACTCATCTAAATCAAGTTTTTTAACCAAAGGGTCATTCTTTAATTGCTTGTTTCCTTTTTTTACCCAGAGAATTTCGCCTTTTAAACTTTCAGCAATCAAGTCTTTACTTTTTGCTAAAGGGAATTTGAGGGATTGAATGAATTTCATAAAGCCGGGTTGGTTTTGTTTGTCTTTTTTAATCAAATAATAGTTTTCTATTAAGGTATATAAATCTTTTTTTTCATCGGAGATATGCCGCCAGATTTCTTTGGCTTCTTTTCCATTCATGGGGCCTAGGCCCATGAAGCCCTCCAGCTGTCTGTTTTTATTATTGACAAAAAATAGAGCGGCGCGGTTATACCTTAATCCTTGGTGAGAAGTAAGCCCGGTTAAAATTATATAACTAATTTCTTCTAAATGAAGGGTTTTACGCATCGCTTTGGTCAGCTTGTAAAATATTTCCAGATGGGATTTGGTTTTAGCTAATTCTTTTTCAAGCTCTTTTATCTTTTTTAGAGGATTTGTTTCCATAATAATTAGATAGCATATTTATCAGCTTTAGTCAAGACGCCCCCTCAAAAAGGGGACGTTTCCCTCTGTTATAACTTGCTGGTAATAAAGGAGTTATAAGTAGGTGTTTTACGCAGCTAAATACCTTTGCATAATTTCTCTATACATCCTTTGTCTTTCAGTGCTTTTATCGCTTAGGCTAAGATAATAAGGGTCTAATTTTATTATTGGATCTTTTTTTCCATAAGCATAGCTATTACAACTATTCCATCTGTATTGTGATGGTTCCTTTGTTAATTTAGCCCTAACTGGATTTGCTTCAATATAAAGCCCGGCTGTTAATAAATATAACTCATTTTCAATCAATTTACTGTGAAATCTGCCTTGCCAAAATCTTCCCACATATTTATATCTTTTTTTAAAGTGATAAAAATATGATAGTTGTAATTTATGCATAGCTTTAGAAAGGGACTCCTTATTGCTGATTTTTACGGTTAAATGGATATGATTTGGCATAAGGCAATAATGATACACTTTTATCTTACATTCAGTTGCAAATCTAAGCAGCAAATTTTTAAATATTATGTAATCGATATTTTTCTTAAAAATGGTTTTTTTATTATTTCCTCGCGAAGTTACATTAAGTAAAGCATTATCATAAATTTTTCTTGGACCCCTTGGCATATTTACCACCCCCTTTACTTATAGACGAAATAAATCGTGAAATTCTTTCATTTTTTTTCAAAAAAATCTCAACTGGAAAACAAGTAGTTATAACTTATTCGTGCACAAAGAGTTATAAAAGAGGGAAACGTCCCCTTCTTGGAGGTTCATTTTTGTGTTTTTTCTGGTAGAATATGGCATTATGCGAAAAGATGTATTCAAAGCCTCAAATTATGATTTTAAAATAGCTAAAGAGTTAATTGCTCAATTTCCCAAATGTCCTCGCGATGAATCACGCCTTTTAGTTTTAGATAAAAAAAGTGGAAAGTTGGATGAAAAGGTTTTTGGTGAGGTAATTGATTTTTTTCAGAAAGGTGATTGTTTAATTTTGAATAATACCAAAGTTTTTAAAGCCAGGATTTTTGGCAAAAAAGATACAGGGGCAAAAATTGAGATATTTTTACTACAAAATTTAAAAAAGGGCCTTTGGCAGTGTTTAGTGAAACCTGCAAGAAGGGCAAAAATTGGTTCTAAAATTTTTTTTGAAGAAAATTTTCAAGCCGAAGTCAAAAAAAGAACAGAGAAAGGGTTGTTTAGAATTCAATTTTATCCTCAAAAGATAAAAGGGTTGATTGAGAGTATAGGCAAAACACCGTTACCCCCTTATATTAAAAAAGAATCAGCTTTAAAGAATTATCAAACTGTATATGCTAAAAAGAAGGGAGCAGTAGCTGCGCCAACCGCTGGCTTGCATTTTACAAAAGAGTTGCTCAATAAAATAAAGAAAAAGGGGGTTAAAATAATTTATCTTACTCTTCATTGTGGCCTGGGCACTTTCCAGCCGATAAAAAAAGAAGATATCAGAGACCATCAGATGGCAGAAGAATATGTAGAAGTGCCAAAAGAAGCGGCAGAAATTATCAATAATGCCAAAAAGGAGAAGAAAAAAATATTTGCGGCAGGGACTACTGCAGTAAGAAGCTTAGAAAGTGCGGCCAGTGAGAACAAAAAAGTAAAAAAATATATAGGCCAAACAAGCCTTTATATTACACCCGGCTATGATTTCAAGGCCGTAGACGGCTTAATTACTAACTTTCATACTCCTTTATCTACAAATTTAGTTTTAGTTTCTTCCTTTTCTTCCCCGCAGCTAATAAAAAAGGCTTATCGTTATGCCAAAGAAAACCAATTCCGCTTTTTTAGTTTTGGCGATGCAATGTTGATTATCTAAAAACCCCTCTTTTTGTGCCTAAATAGAGCTAAATTGTCTAAAATAACTGCTATTTCTAGGTAATTTTCTTAGCTATTTTCACATAAGACTTTGATTACAAAAGAGTTATGAAAAAATAAAAAAATAGCCCATTTCATTGACTGTTGATGTTATTTTTAATATAATAACAGTTTGCTTTAAAAAAAAGAAGGGGGTATTTATGGGTTCTGATACATCAAAAAAGAAAGCATTTTTTATATCCGGACATGCTCAATCTGGTAAAACTTCTCTTTCTGAAAGTATTCTTCATAAAACTGGAACGATTAATGAGTTAGGAAAAGTGGACCAAGGCAATACCGTTAGCGATTATCACGAAGACGAAAAAAAACGTAAAAGTTCTATAAACCTTTCTGTTCTTTATGCAAGTTTTGGCGACAATGAGTTTCAATTTATTGACACTCCCGGCTATACAGATTTTATCGGAGAGGTAGTGGGAGCCGCAAGGGCTTCTGATTTTGCAATTATTGTAATTGATGCTCAAGAAGGCGTGGGGATTGGAACTGAAAAAGCGTGGCAAATTGTGGAACGAGAAAATATTCCCTGTTTATTTTTTGTTAATAAACTGGATAAAGAAAATACTGATTATAATCAGATATTAGAAGATATAAAAAAAAGCCTGACTAAAAAAATTATTAGTTTAGGATTCCCGGAGGGTAAAGAAATAAAAAGTGTTTTAGCCAATAAAGATAAGTATAGCGGCCTATATAGCGGGATATTAGATTCAGTGGCTGAAACAGATGACGCCTTGTTAGAGAAGTATTTGGAAAAAGGCAAATTAAGCCAAGAAGAATTAACCCCAGCTTTAAAAAAAGCAATTTTAGAGTCTAAAGTTTTTCCGGTTACAGCCGGGGCGGCTTTGGATGAAACAGGTGTTGATTTTTTAATGAAATTAATAACAGAAGTTATGCCTTCGGTGGATGAGGCGAAAAAGAGAAAGGCGAAAAAAGATGAAGAAAAAGAAATTGAAGTTAATCCAAGCTCAGATGAACCCTTTTCAGCCCAAGTTTTTAAAACAATAATCGATCCTTTTGTAGGGCAATTATCGATTTTCAGGGTTTTTTCGGGAAAGTTAGACGCAAATCAAAGTTTTTATAATGCTAACAAAGAGAATAAAGAAAAAGGAGGGCAAATTTATCAACTGGAAGGTAAAGAGGAAAAGAGCCTAGATTGCGTAGTGGCTGGTGATATTGGAGCTATTGCGAAATTAAAGGAAACTAAA
This sequence comes from Candidatus Omnitrophota bacterium, assembly GCA_021735405.1. Classification (GTDB taxonomy): domain Bacteria; phylum Omnitrophota; class Gorgyraeia; order Duberdicusellales; family 4484-171; genus PXAH01. The sequence goes on from JAIPHC010000002.1 coordinate 32,972, forward strand.
ACAGGAGACACTATTTGTGATAATTCCAGAATGATTAGATTCAAGCCTTTAGAATTTCCGGAGCCGTCATACTCTTCATCAGTTAAGCCTAAAACTAGAAAGGATGAAGATAAAATATCAACCGCTTTAAATCGCCTAACTTCCGAAGATCCTACTTGCCGGGTATCGAGGGACCCGCAAACCAAAGAATTAATATTATCGGGGATGGGGGAATTGCATTTAAAACTTACTATTGAAAGAATGAAAGAGCATTATGGCGCAGATGTAGATTTGGGTACGCCTAAAGTTCCTTACCTTGAGACTATCGCCAAACCGGCAACAGTTTCTTATCGCTATAAAAAGCAAACCGGAGGCAAGGGGCAATTCGGCGAAGTATCGATTACAGTCGAACCGCTTGAGCGGGGCAAAAAGTTCGAATTTGTGAATAAGATTGTAGGAGGTAAAATTCCGCGCGGCTATATTCCTTCGGTGGAGAAAGGAATTGAAAATACAATGAAAAAAGGTTTTTTAGCCGGATATCCGATAACTGATATTAAAGTAACTCTTTTTGACGGGTCTTACCACCCGGTAGATTCTTCAGATATGGCTTTTCAAATTGCCGGTTCGATGGCTTTAAAAAATGCTTTTACAGAAGGGGGGTCGGTTTTACTGGAGCCGATTATGAATGTAGAAATTATAGTCCCTTCAGATTTAACTGGACAAATTACAGGGGATATAAATAGCAAACGGGGTAGAGTTTTAGGTATGGAGCCGAAAGGGAAAAATGAAGTCGTAAAAGCACAAGTTCCCTTAGCAGAAATGTTTAAATATGCTTCAGATTTACGTTCTCTAACCGGCGGCAGAGGCAGTTATTCAATGAATTTCTCTAATTATGAAGTAGTCCCTGCTCGTGTCGCCCAAGACATCGTTGCAAAATCAAAACAGGAAAAGGAAAAGGTCGGATAAATAATGGAAATATTTAATTTTGGCCTTGACCTTGTGCCTAAAAAATATAATTATGAAAGCAATCAATATAAAAAATTGGTGGATAAGTTTAGTCCAAAGAAAAAAAATCCTTATACGGTTGAGTTTGTTAATGAAGATTTAGAAAAATCTGACGCGATAGTTATTGCTAAAAACAAACTTCTTGATTTTGTTTTAATTGATCTTGAAAAAATCGAGCAACGCCTGGCAAAAACAGAAGTAGAAGAAGAAAAAGAAATATTAAAACAAGTACAGAGCTATCTAGAAGAAGAAAAAGTCTTGGCAGATTGGGGCCTAGAGAAAGAAAAAATTAATTTTTTAAAAAATTTACAATTGGTTAGTTTAAAACCAATTGTAGTAAAAGAAGATTTTAAAGATCAAAATCAACGATTAAGAGATCTCATTGGGGAAGTAATGGAAGCAGCTAATAAAATTTTATTTTTTACTGCTTCTGAGAAAGAAGTCAAAGCTTGGGACTTAAGAAAAGGAAAAACAATTTTAGAAGCTGCTGGCAAAATACATAGTGATTTAATGAGAGGTTTTATTAGAGCAGAGGTGGTTAACTGCAGGCATCTAGACAACTTTTATAATATGGCCGAAGCTAAAAGTAAAGGGTTAGTTGAAACTGTGGGAAAAGATTATCAAGTTGCCGATGGAGACATAATTTATATAAAATTTAGTATTTAATGTAAAGAATAAATTTTAATAGGAGGATTAGGCTGGTATTTTATGATAAAAGTAAGAAAGGTTTTAATTAGTGTTTGGGAAAAAAGAGGGATTGCTGATTTTGCCAAAGAGCTGCAAAAGCTAAATATAAAAATAATTTCAACCGGAAAAACCGCACTTCTTTTACGCAGGCATAAGATTAAGGTTAAGGAAGTTTCTTCGGTAACAGCGTTTCCGGAGATTTTATCGGGGAGAGTCAAGACTCTGCATCCTAAAATTTTCGGTGGAATTTTGGCAAATAAAAAACATCCTTTGCATTTGGAAGAAATTTCTACTTTAGGAATCCAACCAATAGATATGGTAGTGGTAAATCTCTACCCTTTTACTAAAAAAATGAAAGAAAATCTAGCCTGGACTCAAATTTTAGAGTATATCGATATCGGGGGCCCTTCGATATTAAGGGCTGCAGCTAAAAATTTTAGAAATGTTGCTTCTGTGAGCTCCCCGGCACAATACAAGCTTATTATTTCGGAGTTAAAGAAAAATCGGGGCGCAATTTCCGAAGATGTTTTAAGAAAATTAGCAGAGGATTCTTTTTATTTAACCAAAGAATACGATAATGCAATCTATAATTATTTTAAAGGCAGAGATACCATAAGCTGGAACATGACAGAAAAAGCTTTGTTGCGTTACGGAGAAAATCCTCATCAAAAAGCTTCTCTTTATAAAAAGATAAGATCGAAAGATTTGAGGATAAAACAGTACCAAGGCAAAGAACTTTCTTATAATAACTTTTTGGATATAGATACCGCGGTTGCGCAAGTAAAAGAATTCCGGCAACCGGCCGCAACAGTTATAAAACATGTATCTATCTGCGGAACGGCTACGGATAAAAAATTAGTCTCTGCTTATAAAAAAGCTTACAGGACAGATAGTTTATCGAGTTTTGGCGGAATAGTCGGCCTAAACCGAAAAGTCGATAAAGATACAGCGGCTCAGATTATAAAGAGCGGTTTTAAGGAATGTATCATAGCGCCTTCGTATTCGAAAGAGTCTTTAAAAATTTTTTCAGCTAAAAAAAATATGAGAATTTTAGAAACAAATTTAAGCCAGGATAGTGATTATCGGGAAATAAAAGGGACTTATTTCGGATATCTGGTACAAAAAAGAGATAGATTAACTTTAGATAAAAACGAACTTAAGGTTGTGACCAAAAAGAAACCAACCAAAAGGCAATTGGAGGATTTAATTTTTGCTTGGAAGGTTGTTAAGTATGTGAAGTCAAACGCAATCGTTATTGCAAAGAATAAGGCTGTTTTGGGTATTGGCGGCGGCCAGCCTTCCCGAGTCGGCGCGGTAAAAATTGCCCTCAAGAAAGCCAAAAAGTCAACGAAGCTATCGGTTCTTGCCTCAGATGCATTTTTTCCAAAACCAGATTCAATAAAAGAAGCTCATCGCTGCGGGGTTAAAGCTATAATCCAGCCAGGCGGCTCGATTAAGGATAGAGATATTATTGAAGCTTGTGACCGTTTTAAAATTGCCATGGTTTTTACGGGAATCCGCCACTTCCGCCATTGAACCACAGATAAACACAGATAGAATATAGATTAACACAGATTAAATATGGCTAAAGGCTATTCGCAAGCAGTTCAGTATCTTAATTCGTTTCTCAATTTAGAAAAAAAAGCGTCTTATTCCTATAAAGAATCTTTGAAATTAAATAGGGTTTATGAATTAGCCGAATACCTAAAGATCTTTTATAAAGATTTAAAAGCTATTCATATTGCGGGGACAAAAGGTAAAGGTTCGACTGCTTATTTTACTGCCTACCTTTTAGCATCATTGGGTTACAAGGTAGGGTTGTTTACTTCACCTCATTTTTTTAGTTTCAGGGAAAGAATAAAAATAGTAAAAGCTAAAGATGGCAAGGCCGAAGAAAAGTCAATCTCTAAAAAATCAGCAACTGAAATTATAGAAAAATTTAAAAATCAATTAGCGATTTATAATAAAGAAAAACCTACATATTTTGAATTCATTACCTTTATTGGCCTAGAGTATTTTTTAAATAAGAAAGTAGACTATGCGGTGGTTGAAGTAGGTTTAGGCGGCCGGCTCGATTCGACTAATATAATTAACCCTTTAGCCTCGGTTATTACCCATATCGGCTATGACCATGTGGATTTGTTAGGCAGCGGCTTGGCCGCAATTGCGGCTGAAAAAGCCGGAATAATTAAAGAAAAAATACCGGTTATTTCTTCTTATCAAAGGCTTCTAGCGGCTAAAACTATTAAAAAAATAGCGAAAAAAAATAAATCCGGCCTTTTTATTTTGGGAAAGGATTTTCAGACAACAGATATCGAAATAAGTAAAAATTACACATCTTTTGATTTTGAATTTGGGAAAAATAAAATTAAAAAAATAAAGATTTATCCTAAAGGCAGTTATCAAGTGGAAAATGCCGGTTTAGCTTTAGCTTCTGTAGCTATCGTAAAAAAAGAAAATAAAGCAGGAGATTTATTTAAGAAGGCTTTGAGCCAGTGCCGGTTAACAGGCAGGTTTGAGGTTATATCCAAAAATCCTTTGCTGGTTGTCGATGTCGCCCATAATCAATCTTCAGCCAGAGCGGTTTCTGATAATTTAAAAAAATATTATCCGAAGAAAAAAATAATTTTGGTATTTTCATGCTCGTCGGATAAAAAACCAAACCAAATGCTTCCTTTGATAAATTACGATGTTCTTATTTTAACTCAGTTTAACCATCCGCGCAGTTTTGACGTTTTTCAATTAAAAAAAATACTTAAAAGAAAGGCCGCGGTGACGGAAAATCTAAAAGATGCTTTAAAAATCGCCAAAAATTTGTATACTAAACAGTCGCTGATTTTAATTTGCGGATCCTTTTTTTTAACCGCGGAAGCAAAAAAAGAATATGTCCGAACTTAATTTAAAAGATTACAGAGTAGCTGATACTATAACCGCGATAGCAACTGCGCCTTCGAAAGCAGCTTTGGGGGTGGTTAAAATATCAGGGAAAAATTCTTTATCTATATTAGATAAAATATTTGCGCCTAAAAAGAAAAAAGATATCAGGAAAGAAAAAACCTTTACTCTTCATTACGGCTGGATTATAAATAGTCCAAAGTCCCTGCCTCGCCGGCAGGCGGGCAAAGTCAAAAGTCAAAAGTCTGAAAGAATAGTTGATGAGGTTTTGGTGAGTATTATGAGAGGGCCTCATTCTTATACAACCGAGGATGTGGTAGAGATATCTTCTCACGGAGGGGTTTTGGTTTTAAGCCAAATAATTGAACTTATTTTAAAAAAGGGAGCCAGGCTTGCTAAGCCGGGTGAATTCAGCTACCGGGCTTTAATTAATGGCAGAATCGACCTTTTGCAGGCAGAGGCAATTCTAAAATTAGTTGAGGCAAAAACACCCAAGGCGGTTTTTCTTTCTTCTCGTCAGCTAAAGGGTGAAAATTCAGACAGGCTAAAAGAAATAAAAAAGAATTTGAAAGATATTTTTGTTCAAACTGAAACCGCTATTAATTTTCCCGAAGAAGATATCAATTTTGACAAAGTCAATTTTGAGAAAAGTTTGGAAAAAGCTTTAAAAAAAGTAAAAAGGCTGCAAAAGAGCCAGGGGCCGGCAGAAATAATTACTCAAGGGCTGCGTTGTGTTATTTGCGGCCGAAGCAATGCCGGCAAATCCACTCTTTTTAACCGGCTTCTCCGCCAGGAAAGAGTAATTGTAAGTAAAGTTCCGGGGACAACCAGAGATGTAATCGAAGAAACTATCAATATCGAAGGTATTCCAGTAAGAATTTACGATACAGCCGGAATTTTAGAACCCGAAGATTTTATTGCCAGAAAAGCTCTTGAGAAAACAAATCAGGTGTTTAATCAGGCAGATTTGGTTATTTTGCTTTTTGACGGTTCAAAAAAGTTAAGTAAAGACGATAAATTTCTTCTTGATAAAACCAAAGATAAAAATACAATTTTAGTAGTCAATAAATCAGACATTCTTCAGAAGATAAATTTGAATCAGAAGGCTATAGGCCAACATAAGTTTATCAAAATGAGCGCGTTAAAAGATAATGATTTGAAAAGATTTGAAAAAATGGTGTATAAAGCTGTTTACAAGAAAGGGATAGATAAAAAAGATTTAATATTTTTAAATCAATACCAAAAAAAAGAATTGAATAACTTAGTTGAAAATCTATCTAAGGCAAAAGAATATCTAAAAAAAGATTATACTCTTGATTTTATTAATTTTTCGTTAAAAGACTCTCTGGAATCTATAGGAAAGATTAGCGGAGAAGTTATTGGGGAAGAAATTTTAGAGAATATATTCAGTAATTTTTGTATCGGCAAATAGTAAACTAATATCAAGGATGAAAGAGACAAGATACAAGAAACAATAATCAAACAAGATACAATACCCAAATTTCAATAACCAAACAATATAAAAGACAAAAAAAATATTCTATTTGTTGATTGGACATTGAGTATTGGAATTTGTTTGTATCTTGTTTCTTGGTGATTGGTTATTTCGATTGCAAACATGTTATACCAGGAGGAATAATGGATAAGAAAAAAATAGAAAAAGGAATAAAACTTGTAATGGAAGCTCTGGGGGCGGATTTGTTAAAAAAAGACTTGGCTGGCACACCGCAGAGAGTAGCTCAGATGTATGAAGAAATTTTGGCCGGGCAATTTAAGGATGCAAGTAAAGAACTTGAAGTTATTTTAGAACAAACTCATGATGAAATAATTTTAGTCAAAGATATACCGATTTATTCTATTTGTGAGCATCATCTTCTCCCTTTTGTCGGGAAAGCCCATGTTGCTTATATTCCCAATAAAAAAATAACCGGCTTAAGTAAAATAGCCCGGGTTGTAGATATTTTGGCAAAAAAATTGCAGGTTCAGGAAAGGCTTACTACTGAGGCAGCCGATATCATCATGAAAAAACTAAAGCCCAAAGGGGTGATGGTGGTAGTTGAAGCTGAGCATTTATGTATGACTATGCGGGGAGCAAAAAAACCGGGTACAAAAACTGTTACTTCAGTAGTCAGAGGGATATTTAGAAAAAATCAAAAGACCCGGCAGGAAACTCTGAGTCTAATCGCTTAAAAAATGATATGGCAAAGGTTATAGATTTGCAATTTAATCAAAGTATAGAAGGATTTCTGGGTTATTAATGGGGAATTAATATTAAAAACAGGAGGTAAACATGCATGAGATGACGAAACAAAATTTGGAAAATGCTTTTGCCGGAGAATCAAAGGCTCATATGAAGTATCTTATATTTTCTGAAAAAGCAGGGTCTCAAGGTTTTTCTAATATTGCAAGACTTTTTAAAGCGATAGCTTTTGCCGAAAAAGTGCATGCGACCAATCATCTTAGGGCCTTGGCGAAAGTTTCCGATACAAAAGAAAATTTAGAGGCTGCTATTGGGGGAGAAACCTTTGAAGCAGGCCAGATGTACCCCGCTTATTATAATCAAGCTAAAGAGCAAAACGAACCGGAAGCGGTAAAAGCTACTTATTATGCGCTTGAGGCGGAAAAAATACATGCGCAGATGTATAAGGAAGCAAAAGAAGAGGTTAGCCAAGAAAAGGATATAACCTTATCTGATCTTTATATTTGTGATGTTTGCGGGCATA
>JAIPHC010000003.1 GCA_021735405.1 Candidatus Omnitrophota bacterium
GGGATAAAGGCCCCGGTTTAGGGGAAAATACGATTGAGATTTCCGGCCCCACAGTTAATCCGGTTAAAAGGACTATACCAAAGAGGATGATTAGGACAAATATACCGATGATTGATGTTTTTAACTCTTTGGTTGTCTCTCAAAAGCTGCCTATATTTTCTATATCCGGAGAGCCTTATAATGAGTTATTAGCCAGAATCGCTTTGCAAGCCGAGGCTGATATGATTATTTTAGGGGGGATTGGCTTAAAGCACGATCAATATTTATTTTTTAAAAATAAATTAGAAGAAGGCGGAGCTCTTGCGCGTTCGGTATTTTTTGTCCATACTGCATCGGATCCTGTGGTTGAAGGGTTGATGATTCCGGATCTCTGCCTGGCGGTAGCAGAAAAGTTTGCGCTCGAAAACAAAGATGTTTTAGTCTTACTTTCAGACATGACTAATTTTGCTGATGCTTTAAAAGAAATTGCGATTACTATGGAGCAAGTTCCTTCAAATAGAGGTTATCCAGGCGATCTTTACAGCCAGTTAGCGAAAAGATATGAAAAAGCAGTTGAGTTTGAAGACGCGGGTTCAATCACTATTCTTTCGGTGACAACCATGCCCGGAGATGACGTGACTCATCCGGTTCCCGACAATACAGGCTATATTACAGAAGGCCAGTTTTATCTGCGCGGAGGCTCAATAGAGCCTTTTGGTTCTCTCAGCCGCCTTAAGCAGCAGGTAAACGATAAGACAAGAAAAGACCACCGGGCGATTATGGACGGGATGATTCAGCTTTATGCTAAATACCGGGACACGGAAGAAAAACGTTCTATGGGTTTTAGAATGAGTTCTTGGGACAGAAAACTTCTTAAATACGGAAAGCTTTTTGAAGCAGAGATGATGGATTTAGCCGTAAACATTCCTATTGAAAAAGCTTTAGACAAAGGATGGCAGATGCTCTCTGATTGTTTTGAACCCGAGGAAACTAATTTTAGAAGTGATTTAATAAAAGAGTTTTGGCCAGAACCACAGAAAAATATAGAAACACAGAAAATATGAAAGATTTAATGCGATAAAAGCGTTGACAACCTGCCTGCCGGCAGGCAGGCACTTTTGTTGCATAAGGAAGGATTATGGGTAAGGTTAGGATAACCAAGCAAGAGCTAAGAAAACAAAAAGATTCCTTGGCAAGGTTTAGGCGCTATCTGCCTACCCTGCAGCTTAAAAAAAAGCAACTGCAGCAACAGATTGTAAAGGCCCACCAGCAAATCGATAGAGTATCCAAGGAAGAAGAGGATTTTAGAAACGAAGTTATTAACTGGGTGGATTTGTTTGCTCAGCAAAATCCAATCAGAGAAGTTTTAAGCCTGAAGGCTATAAAAACCCGGCGGGGGAATGTGGCCGGCGTTGATTTACCTATATTTGATAGAGTTGATTTCGAACTAAAAAGCTACAGCCTGATGGAGACTCCTCTTTGGCTTGATTCCGGTATCGAAGCTGTTAAAAAGGTAATTAACTATAAGGCAGAGTTGATTGTGCTGCATAGGCAACTGGATGCTTTAAAAGAAGAGCTGAGGATTACCAATCAAAGGGTTAATTTATTTGAAAAGGTTAAGATTCCCGAATCAGAGGAAAATATTCGGATGATTCAAATTTATTTGGGGGAAAGAAGAACAGCCGCTGTGGTTAGAGGTAAAATCGCCAAAGCCAAAATCGGATAAAAGAAGGCTATGGTTTGATAAATAGTTGGCATTAATGTTCCGAGAGACGATGGATGAGGGACGAGAGGACGAAAATTTCGTCTATCGTCCTAGCGAAGTGGTCGTCTGTCGTCTATCGGATGAGGGATAATAAATGATCGTAAGGATGCGCAAGCTTACAATTTTAGTATCAAAGACAAGCGTTGATTCAGCTTTACATGATCTGCGTGAGCTAGGGGTGTTTCATGTATCTCATTTAAGAAAACCCCACGCTGACTATATAGACACGGTAAGGAAAAGGTTGTCAAGATTAGATAAAGTTTTGAATATAGTAGGGGAATCAAAAAAGCAAAAAAAACTTAGCAGAGAAGAGCTGATTTCTGCCTCCAAAGAAATTGTGGGTTTAGCTCAAGAAAAAAATAAACTCAAAGGCCGTCTGGCAGAATTAAACCAAAAAACCGCCTGGTTTAAGCAGTGGGGAGATGTTTCAAAAAAGGATTTGGAAAAACTGGCGGATAAAAATATTTTCATTAAATTATATCGTTGCGGCGAAAAAGAATTCAAAAAGTTAAACCAGGATAAATTAGTTTACATTGTTGGGCGAAAAGGAGCTAATTTACGCTTAATCCATATATCGACAAGCAAAGATGAAGAGCTAAAGTTTCAGCGGGTTGAAGTTCCTCAGGAGAGTTTGAGCTCACTTAATAAAGAAATTAATTATATTCAACAGAGCAGAAAAGAAATCGAAGAAAAAATAAGTTCATTTTCAGTTTACCGGGATTGTTTTACCGGGTACAAGAAGAAACTGCTTAACAAGCTTGAGTTTATAAAAGTGAAATTTGGAATGGAAGGCAGCGAAGCTTTAGCCTGGCTCCAGGGGTTTTGCCCTCTTGATTCAGTAAAAAAAATAAAAAAAACAGCCCAAAAAAATGGTTGGGCAATAGCAGTTGAGAAACCTGACAACCCAAGAGAAGTCCCCACTTTAATCAGAAATCCAAAGTGGGTCGAAATCATAAAACCCGTTTTTAATTTTATGGGCACTTTGCCCGGTTATAAGGAGTATGATATAAGTTTTTGGTTTTTATTATTTTTTAGTTTATTTTTTGCTATGTTAGTGGGAGACGCAGGATACGGGGTTATTTTTCTTGCAGCCACTTATTTGGCCAGAAGGAAATTCAAACAAGCTCCGGCTGCGCCCTTTTTTTTAATCTATACCTTAAGCTTTGCAACCGTTATTTGGGGCGCTTTATCGGGTAATTGGTTCGGGGTAGAAGCTGTTACTAAATTGCCTTTTTTTGATTTTTTAGTTATTGACCGAATTAACAGTTTTACAAAAACTAATCAAAATTTTATGATTTATTTTTGTTTTGTAATCGGGGTGGCGCATTTATCGATAGCCCATTTAATAAAAGCCTTTCGTTATTTGAACTCTTTTAAGGTTTTGGCGGAAATTGGCTGGGTTTGTATTTTGTGGACAGCTTTTTTTGTGGCCAGCCAATTACTTGTGGGCAAACCGGCTCCGAATTTTACCTCAGGATTAGGCATAGCCGGTATAACCGCTGTTATTTTGTTCTCTAACTTTCAAAAGAATGTTTTAAAGGGAGCCCTTTCGACTTTAGGGACTTTACCTTTAGACGTAATTAGCTCTTTTACCGATATTATTTCTTACCTGCGCCTTTTTGCTGTAGGTTACGCAACGCTTGCCGTTGCCACCGCTTTTAATACCATGGCAACAAGTACGGGCCTGGGGGGGCTTTTAGGCGGAATTGCGGCCGCAATAATTCTTTTTCTCGGGCATAGTTTAAATATTTTGTTGTGTTTAATGTCGGTTGTAGTTCATGGAATCAGATTGAATTTACTTGAATTTTCCGGGCAATTAGGAATGGAGTGGTCCGGTAAAGAATATAGGCCGTTCCGATAGGAACGAGGGACGATGGACGAGGGACGAATTTTCGTCTATCGGAAGAAAGATAAAACGTAATTTAAGAGGAGGTTGAAATGATACAAGGTTTTGGTGATATGAGTTTATCTTTGGCGTTTGCCGCAGTAGGCTCGGCTTTAGGCACAGGTGTTGCCGGAATGGCTGCGGTAGGGGCTTGGAAAAAAGCTTTTTCGGAAAATAAAACAGCACCATTTACCTTACTTGCTTTTGTGGGGGCGCCTTTAACTCAAACTATTTATGCTTGGATATTACGGGATCAAATCATTGGCGCTAATTTGCCCGCTACTACTGCCACTTATGTATTTCAGGCTGTACTTGGGCTGGCTGCGGGTATTGCGATGGGAGCTTCTGCCTACATGCAAGGCAAAGCGGCGGCAAGAGCCTGTGACGCTTTAGCAGAAACCGGTAAAGGCTTTGGCCAATATATAACAGTGCTGGGGATAATTGAAACGGTAGCTTTATTTGTAATGGTGTTTTGTATGATGGCGCTTCCTTCGGCCTAATAGGGCGTGTCCGAGTAGGACGTTTACTAAAGCAGAGGCTTTAAGCCCTTAATTTTCGCTTTTTGAACGAAAAGGATTACGCAAAAATATAGAAAAGTGTTCTCGGTGTCATTCTGAGGGAGAGTCAGCGACCGAAGAATCTCAAGCCATTGCGGAGATCCTTCGGCTTCGCCTCAGGATGACACCTAATGTTTTAAAAATGACAACGTCTACTAAAAAGGTTGATTTTTTTACCAATTCTTGTTATTATTGCGGATATGGCACTTCGCTGAAAATAATTGCATTTTCAATGGGCGGTTAGCTCAGTTGGTTTAGAGCGTCTCGTTTACACCGAGAGGGTCGTGGGTTCGAATCCTACACCGCCCATGTTTTTGTGTTTATTCATAAATGTTATTTGCAAAATTTATTTGCGGGCAGTGCAATAGAATATTCGGAACAAATAAGACAGTTTTGGCAAGCAAGCAGCTTCGGCTGCGCCGAAGATTTGTTGCGAATCCTACACCGCCCACCACTTTTTTGGGAACAAAAAAGTGGTGAGGCTCGCCAATTTGAAAAATTGGCGGCCCATAATTCATAAAACATAAATTCGAAATTCTAATATTAAAATTCGAAACAAATCTAAATATCTAAATATTCCAATTTTCAAAACTGTTTTTTGTATTTTTGAATTTTTTTATTTCGGGTTTCGACATTCGAATTTCGGATTTTAATAATATGGATTTAAAAACTTTACGACATTCATGCTCTCATGTTTTAGCTTCAGCGGTTAAGAAGCTCTATCCGGAGGCGAAATTAGGCATAGGGCCTGCTATCGAAGAAGGGTTTTACTATGATTTTGATATTCCCGGAGGTTTAAGCGAAGAAGATTTGCCAAAAATTGAAGAGTTAATGGAAGAAGAGATAAAATCCGGGCTGCCCTTTGTCCAAAAAGACTTAAGCAAAGAAGAAGCTATAGATTTTTTTAAGAAAAAGGGTGAAATTTATAAGATAGAATTGATCAAAGATTTAGAAAAAGACCAAGTTTCAACTTTTCAACATAATGATTTTATAGATTTATGCAAAGGGCCTCATTTAAAAGATACAGGGCCTTTAAAAAATTTTAAATTACTTTCGGTATCAGGGGCTTATTGGCGGGGAAGCCAAGAAAACGCCCAACTAAGCCGGGTCTATGGAACGGTTTTTACCGACAGGAAAAGCTTAAAGAAATATTTAAACCGGTTAGAAGAGGCAAAAAAAAGAGATCACCGCAAGTTAGGCAAGGAGTTGGGTTTATTTGATATATACCCCGAACAAGCCGGTGCAGGATTAGTTTTTTATCTTCCCAGGGGCGCGATTTTAAGAAAAATCATCACCGATTGGGAAATAAACGAACACTTGAAAAGAGGGTATCAAATGATAAATACGCCTCATATTATGGATAGAAATCTTTGGGAAAAAAGCGGCCACCTTAGCCATTACCAGGAGTATATGTATCCGGTAAAAAAAGCCAAACAAGAGTTTGTCTTAAAGCCTATGAATTGCCCCGGGCATATTTTAGTCTATAAATCAAAGCTCCATAGTTTTAGAGACCTTCCCCTTAGGTTGTTTGAATTGGGGACGGTTTATCGTTTTGAAAAGAGCGGGGTTTTGCATGGTTTGCTTCGCTTGCGGGGTTTTACCCAAGATGACGCGCATATTTTTTGCAAAAAAGAAGATCTTTATTCAGAAATAGAAGGAGTGATTGATTTTGTTAAATCGACTATGGATAAATTCGGGTTTAAAGACTATAGCGCCGAATTAAGCACCCGGCCGGATAAGTTTATCGGAAAATTAAAAGATTGGCAGATGGCCGAAAAGATTTTAGAAGGGGTTTTAGGAGATAAAAAGCTTAACTATAAACTTAATCCCGGCGACGGAGCTTTTTACGGCCCCAAGATAGATATTATTTTAAAAGACGCGATAGGAAGAAGCTGGCAATGCGCTACTATCCAGCTTGATTATAATATTCCTGAGAGGTTCGATTTAACCTACCGCTCCAAAGAAGATAAAGATGAAAGAGTGGTTATGATCCACCGGGTAGTTTTAGGAAGCTTGGAAAGGTTTATCGCAACACTGGTAGAGCATTTTGCGGGAGCTTTTCCGCTCTGGCTTGCTCCCATTCAAGTCAGCGTTTTAAATATAAATAAAGATGTGGCCGATTATGCGGATAAAATAAAAGAAAGGTTGTTAGAAGAAGGTTTTAGGGCTGAATCCGACCTAAGAGAAGAGACTTTGCAAAAGAAAATCAGGGAAAAAGAGGCTGAAAAAATACCTTATATGCTTATAGTCGGCCGGCGGGAAAAAGAGGCCGGGACGGTTTCGCTGCGCCAAAGGGGAATGAAAAAAATGGGAACAAAAAAAATAGAAGAATTAATAACTTTTTTAAAAAAGGAGGCTAAATAGGTGAAGAAAAGAGTAAGGGTAAATTTGAGAGTTGTTGCAGAAAGATTAAGATTAATCAGCCCCGACGGAGAACAATTGGGAGTAGTGAGCCGTAAGGAGGCTTTAGATAAAGCAAGGGAGCATGGCCTTGATTTAGTCGAGATTGCTCCTTCTGCAAAACCGCCGGTTTGCCGGATAATGGATTTTACTAAGTATAAATACGAACAAAGCAAAAGAGAAAAAGAACTAAAAAAACATCAGAAGCAATCCCAGCTAAAAGAAGTGAGAATTACTCCGCGAACCGAAAAACATGATTATCAAGTTAAACTAAAAAGAATAGAAGGATTCCTTAAAAAGCGTCATAAAGTAAGGATAAGAATGTGGTATAAGGGCAGAGAAATTACTCATAAAGAAATCGGAAGAAGAATTGTAGATAATATTATAAAAGACACAGAATCTATTGCCCAAATAGATAAAGAGCCTGTAATGAGAGGAAAAACTATGATATTTACTTTGAGCCCGAAATAGCTATAATAGAACCACAGATAACCCAGAAAGCAGGTAATAGAAAGATTTACAGAAGACACAAAGAAAGAATAATAGATGAGGAGGAAGGGGTATGCCGAAATTGAAAACAAAAAAAGCATTAGCGAAAAGAATCAAAATTACGAAAAAGAAAAAAGCTTTACGGTCAAAAGCCGGCAGAAGGCATTTGTTGAGCGGAAAGGGGCGGAAGAGAAAAAGAAATTTACGGAAAAAAGATAAAATGCCAAAAGAATTAAGTAAGCTGGTAAAGAGGGCTTTACCTTATTCTGTCTAAAAAATAATGAGATACACACAGATAAGAACTACGAAATCTGTGTAAATCTGTATTTATCTGTGTGAATCTGTGTCATAAAGGAGGTTTATTATGAGAGCAAGAAGTCCTGTAGCTTCTCGAAAAAGAAAGAAAAAAGTATTAAAGCAAGCCAAAGGGTATTGGGGCCGGCGTTCTAAGAATTACCGCAGAGCCATTGAAACCCTAAGGCGGGCTTATGTTTATGCCTACAATCACCGGCGGCTTAAAAAAAGAGAGTTCCGTTCTTTATGGATTACCCGTCTCAATGCAGCCGCCAGAGAAAGAGGGACATCTTACCGGGAATTAATCAATAATTTGAAAAAGAACAATATAATCCTTTCCCGCAATGTCTTAGCGTTGATTGCTTCGGAAAATCCAGAAGTGTTTGATAAAATTGTTGAAACAGTAAAAAATTAAAAAAAAGCATGCGTTATATAATTATTGTAGGATGCAGCCGGACCGGCCGGGTTCTAGCCAGAGAATTATCCAATACAGATAATGTGGTTATAATTGATAAAGACCTAAAAAAACTGGATTCTTTTAAAGAGGATTTTAACGGGAAAAAAATATGGGCGGACGCTTTAGACGTTAACACCCTTGAAAAAGCGGGGATAAAAGAAGCCGACGCTCTTTTTTTACTTACGGGAAATGATAACCTTAATTTAGTGGTAGGCAAGGTTGTTAAAAGAAAATACAAGATTAAAAAGATAATCTTGCAGGTAAATGATACTATGAAAAAAAAGATATTCGGAGAAGAAGGCCTAACTGTAATCAATAAGACCTATCTTCTCGGCGAGGTGTTGAAGAAGTGTATATCGTAATTGCCGGGGCAGGCAGGTTAGGTTTAATTTTGGCAAAAAGGCTTACAGAAGATAAGCATCAGGTTTGCCTGATAGATAAAAGCCAAAGATTATGCGGTTTGCTGGCCAGAGAGCTGGATAAGGTGATGATTATTTGCGGAGACGCGACCTATCCCGAGATATTAAAAGAAGCCCAAATAGAAAAGGCCGATGTTTCGGTTGCAGCAACCTCAGCCGATGAAGATAATATAATCATTTCATATCTAGCTAAGGAATTGTTTGGAATAAGAAGAACAGTTTCCCGGGTAAACGACCCCAAGCATATACCTTTATATAAGTATATGAAAGTCGACAATCCCGTAGATTCAACTTCCATTATTGCAAGGGTTGTCGAAGAAGAAGCTTCTTTTTCCGATGTGATGAATCTTTTAAGCATTAAAAAGGGAAGGCTTTCTATAGTCCGGGTCGATATTCCGGAAAATTCTCCTGTCGCTAACAAATCCTTAAAAGACATTAAACTACCCGCTAATTCAGTTTTGATTTCTATATTGCGAGGGCCTGAAATTGTTATCCCTTCTGGCTCGACATCTATTTTGCCCGGAGATGAAATAATTGCAGCAACTTTAATCGACAGTGAGGCGGATTTGACGAAGTCTCTTATCGGTAAAGTATAATATGAAGCCATTTTTAGGTATTATTTTAGAGATTTGTTGTTGTTTGGCTATTATTTTAGCGGGGTATTTACTTGCGCTGGGGTTAAACTTCTTTTTTCCTTTTAGAATTTAATTATGGTAATTTCTCCCACCAAAAAAGATCTGTCTACAATTTTAAACCTCCTGGGAAGATTAATTTTAGGTTTAAGTTTTTTTATGTTGGTACCTCTTTTGGTGGCTGCGGCTATGGCTGAAAGTTCTCCTTTTTTTGATTTTGTTATCGGAGCTTCTCTCAGCGGGGCTTTGGGGCTTATTTTGCTGATTTTTTTTCCGATTAGAAACGAAATTTCCTGGATACATACTTTTTTTACAGTCAGCCTTGGCTGGTTGTTTTTTTCGCTTCTGGGTGCTATTCCTCTTTTTTTATCAGGGCATTTCGGTTCCTTTTTAGATGCTTGTTTTGAGGCGATGAGCGGGTTTGCTACAACAGGTTTGATTTTAATTCAAGACCTGGATCATTTATCTTTTTCACATAATACCTGGCGCCACCTAACTATGTTTATCGGCGGCCAAGGAATAATTTTGGCAAGCCTTTCGATATTAACTCAGGCTAAATCCGTTGCCGTAGGTTTTTATCTTGGCGAAGCAAGGCAGGAGAAAATTTTTCCTAATGTAATAGGAACCGCTCGTTTTATTTGGAAGGTCAGCTTTATTTTTTTAATTACAGGGGTTACGGCGTATTCTCTGATTCTAAGCAAAACCGGCCTACCTGTACTTAAATCAGTTTTTCAGGCTTTTTGGCTCTTTTTTGCCGCTTTTGATACCGGAGGCTTTACTCCCTATAAACAAAGTATAGCTTACTACCATAGTTTCCAATTAGAAATAGCCACAATTGTTTTTATGATTCTAGGAGCTTTTAACTTTAATTTGCATTTCTGGCTCTGGCATAAAGACAAAAAAGAAATATTTAAAAATTTCGAGATTAAAACTTTTCTTTTTACTTTTTTTTCCCTGCTTTTACTAGTTTATCTGCCTTTTTTAGGTACCAATTTTACCGGATTGTTCAGGGGCGGTTTTTATCAGCTTATATCGGCTCATACTGGCTGTGGTTTTACTAACTTAGAGGAAGGGGTTTTGATGGGGTTTCCTCTGCTTTCGATTCTAGCGGTAATTTTTGCGATGATGATTGGCGGAGGGGTATGTTCTACTACCGGCGGGATTAAGTTGATGCGGATTGGAATTATTTTTAAAACTATTTTTGCCGAGATTAAACGCTGGATTATGCCTCCCAACGCGGTTTTTAAGGAAAAATACCATCATTTAAATAATCTGCTTTTATCTAATAAGCGGATAAAAGATGCTTTTGTAATTTTTATTTTATTTATTATTACCTATGTAGCCGGAGCCTTAATCGCTGTCGGTTTAGGTTATCCGGGGACAGCCGCTTTATTTGAATCGGTTTCTGCGACTGCAAACGTAGGCTTATCTAGCGGCATAACCAGCCCCGATATGCCAAATATTTTGAAAATAGTATATATAATTCAAATGTGGGTAGGCCGGCTGGAATTTATCGCGGTTTTTGTTACTTTAGGAGTGTTGTTATCATTCTTTAGAAAATAGGGACACAGATGAACACAGATAGCATACCAAAAACCAGTTTTTACAGATGCACACAGATTTTTAAAGGTAAAGGTCTGTTATCATTTTTTATTTTGACGCTAAGCTTTTTATTTTCTTTAACTGTTTACGCCGAAGCCCAAACTATAACTTTAAAATCTTTAATAAATAACCCGGGAAAATACGACGGGAAGATGGTTTCTTTTGAGGCGGAAGCGATTGGGGACCCGCTTGGCGGCAGAAAAGGAATATGGTTTAATGTCCAGTCAGGAAAATATAATATGGGAATTTTTGTAAAAAACAAGGATCTTATCAATCAAATCAGCCATTGGGGCAGTTATAAAGAAAGAGGAGATTTGATTAAGAGTGAAGGTATTTTTTATAAAAATTGCTCTGTTCACGGCGGCAGGGATTTGCATTTGGTTAGCCTTGAAATTGTAGAAAAAGGCGGAATAAGGGATCTTAAAGCAGCAGAGGGAAAAAAAAGGTTTGCTTTATTTAGTTTTGTAATTTTCTTGACATTAGGATGTATTTATCTTATAAAAATAAGATTATGGCAGCAGAAATAAAAACGATAAAAAGTAATTTTCAAAAAGATTTAGAGAACGCAGAAAGCAGAGAGTCTCTAAAGAAATTAAAGATAAAATATTTGGGGAGAAAATCTAAAATCTCTGAGCTTTTTTCTAATATTCCGAATTTACCCAAGCAAGAAAGAGGCTACTGGGGTAAAGAGTTGAATATTTTAAAGAATCAAATAAGTTCGGTTATCGAAGCAAGGCTGGCCGGAAAAAGCCAGAAGGAAGAAAAAATTGATCTAACCTATCCGGCCAGGCTGCCGGATCAAGGCTCTAACCATATTTTGAGCTCGGTTACAAACGATATTTGTTTGATATTTAAAGAGCTGGGTTTTAATATAATTTCCGGAAATGAAGTAGAAGATGAATGGCATAATTTTTCTGCTTTGAACATCCCTTTGGAACATCCTTCCCGTGATGCGTTTGATACTTTTTACCTGGATTTACCTGAAAAAAACCAAAAAAGCGGAAGCTGGCTGTTACGCAGCCATACTTCTCCTTCTCAAATTCGAATGATGCAAAAATTAAACCCCCCTTTAGCTGTAGTTTCTCCGGGCCGGGTCTACCGTCCTGATGTGGTGGATGCGACTCATTCTTTTATGTTTTACCAAATAGAAGGTTTTGCGGTTGGGGAGAACTTAAGTTTTGCCGATTTAAAAGGGACTCTTCTTTATTTTGCCAAGCAATTTTTTTCTCAAGAAGTCCAGCTTCGTTTCCGGCCTCATTTCTTTCCCTTTACCGAACCTTCGGCGGAGGTGGATGTATCTTGTGTTATCTGCGCAGGCAGCCAGGCAGAAGGCGGAGGCAGATGCAGTGTATGTAAGGGTAAAGGTTGGCTTGAAATATTAGGATGCGGGATGATCCATCCCAACGTGCTTGAAGCTTGCGGGATAGACAGTAAAAAATACCAGGGTTTTGCTTTTGGAATGGGAGTAGATAGAATTGTTATGCAGAAATATCAGATAAACGATATTAGGCTTTTTTATGAAAATGATCTAAATTTTTTAAAACAATTCCCGATTTAAAAATATGAAATTTAGTTTAAATTTTTTAAAACAATTTGTCGAAATTAAAGTGTCAGCCAAAGAATTGGCCGATAAGTTTACTTCGGCCGGTTTAGAAATCGAAAATTTAAAGAAAATATCAGAAGACTGGGTTTTTGATGCCGAAGTCACCACCAACAGGTATGATTGGCTTTCTATTCTCGGGATTGCGCAGGAAGCAGCTGCTGTATTGGGTAAGAATATAAAAATAAATTATCCTAAAATAAAAATTAAACCCGGCCTCACGGAAATAAGTATTTCAGCAGAAGATAAAAAAGACTGCCCTTATTATTTAGCCAGGGTAATAGAGGGCATTAAGGTGGCGCCTTCTCCGGATTGGTTAAAAAAGCTGGTTGTAAATTGCGGTATGGCTTCGGTAAATAATATTGTTGATATTACAAATTATTGTATGCTTAAATGGGGAAACCCCCTTCATGCTTTCGATAAAGATAAAATTGAAGGGGATATTTGTATAAGGAGAGCAAAAGATAAAGAAGAGTTTGTAGGTATAGATCAAAAGAGGCGGGTTTTAAGCAAAGAAAATTTAATTATTGCCGATAGCAAAAAAACTATTGCATTAGCCGGAGTAATCGGCGCTAAGAATACAGAAGTAACTTCTTCAACTGAAAATATATTTTTAGAAGCGGCTAAATTTTCTCCGATTACCGTAAGGCGTTCACGCAGGCATCTAGGCCTTGATACCGAATCTTCTTACCGGTTCGAAAGAAGAGTGTCTGAGTTTTTTCTAGATTATGCGTCGCAAGAGGCGGCTGATTTGATTGAAGAATTAGCAAAAGGAAAATTTTCCGGATTTAAAAAGATAGGCAAAAAGACGGAAAAACAGCCAAAGGATATCACAATAGGATTGGCAAAAATGAAAAACTACCTGGGAACGGATTTTAAAATAAATAAAGTTAAGAAAATTTTAAAAACCCTTAATTTTAAAATTCAAAAATCAACAACAGATAAAATAAAAGTAAAACCAGCTTTATCCCGGTTTGATATCGAGAAAGAAGTTGATGTTTATGAAGAATTTGCAAGAATTTACGGTTATGGCCGGATTAAAGCAAAAATACCTTTTTTAAAAAAATCCCAAAAAGATTTTTCTCTTTTAGGCAGGGAGGAAAAATTTTGGGAATTTAAAAATAAAATAAGGAGTTTTGTTTCTCTTTCCGGTTTTTCTGAAATTATCACCTATAGCATCGAAAGCAAAGAAGAACTTTCTTTATTTACAGAAGAGAGCGGATTAGAACTAAAAAATCCTTTACGCCGGCAGGAAGACAGCCTAAGGCCGGTTTTATCTTTAGGGATGATAAAAGTTGTAAAACATAATTTAAACCGGGGCAAGTCTAACCTTAATATTTTTGAAATTGCAGATGTTTATCAAAAGAATAAAAACAGCCTTAAAGAAAAACCATTTTTATCTTTAGGTATAAGCGGAGAAAAAACAAGATTTTTTTTGTTAAAGGGGCAAGTTTTAGCAATTCTAAATTATTTGAATATAAAATCCGTTCAGTTTAAAGAATCCAAAAAGAAAAGTTTCAGCAATGCTTTGGAAGTTGTTGTCAAAGGCGAAGTTGTTGGTTTTTTGGGTAAAATTAATAAAAAAGAAAAAGAGAAATTTGGGCTAAAAGAAGATTTATTTATATCCGAACTTGACTTAAGATTATTAGAAAAATATAAAAGGGATAAAAAATTTAAACCTTTTTCTAGATTTCCGGCTGTTTGGCGGGATATAAGTTTAGCCATAGAGGAAAAGATAAAGTTTAAAGAGGTTAGGAGAATAATAGAAAAAGAAGGGCAGTATTTAGCGGATTTAGCGGTTATTGATAGTTATCAGAGCCAAGAATTACCGCCAGGTTATTTTGCTTTTACTTTAAGAATTTTTTACCAGTCAAAACAGAAGACATTAAATTCTAACGAAGTGGATAGTTACCATAATAATATTAGAAAAAAATTGGATAAAAAAACAGGTATAATTTTAAGATAATTTTTATAAATGTTCTTTACTTGAAAAGAAAAAATAAGCCTGTTATAATTATAATTACCCTGCCTGTTGCGTTGGAGGTGTAAGCGCTACAGCCAACATCAGTCGTAAGGGAGCCAAATTTCTTAAACAAAAGTTTAGGATGCGGTGCCCACTTGTGTGAGAAGAGGACTGATAGCGTCGGCCTCGAACGGACTTATGGCGGGGTTTAAATTTATAAAAAAATGATTAAACAACTATCTAATCCAAAATTAAAACAACCAGTATTTATAGCCGCCTGGCCGGGCATGGGCGAAGTTGCTTACCGGAGCGCTTTGTTTTTAAAAGAAGCGATGAATTTCAAAGTATTCGCAAAGCTTGATATGGAAGATTTTTTTAAACCGGCCGCGGTGATAGTCGAAGATGGAATAACCGCAATCCCTAAACCGCCCACGGGTTTATTTTATTATTATAAAGGTAAGGAAGGACCGGATATAGTTCTTTTTTTGGGCCAGGCTCAGCCTCCTTTGGAACACGCAGAAGAGCTTTCTTTGACTGTAATTAAATTTATTAAAAAATATAAACCACGGTTAGTGGTTACTTTTGCCGCAAAACCGGAATCTGTTGACCATAAGCATAATTCTTCTCTCTGGCTGGCAGCTACCCATCCATCTGTTGCCAAAAAATTTGAAAAAACTGAAATTAAAATATTAAAAAAAGGCCAAATTAGCGGATTAAACGGTATTATTTTAGGCATGGCTAAACGTAAAGGGCTTAAGGGCGCTTGTCTTTTAGCCGAGATTCCCTTTTATACTGCACAAATCGAAAACCCTAAAGCTACGGCAGTTATCTTAGACTTGCTTGTTCATTTTTTCCGGATAAAACTTGATATTTCTTCTATTTGGAAAAGGGCAAAATTTATCGAAAAAGAAATAGATAAACTTATTAGTTACCTAAAAGGAGATGCCAAACCGGAAGGCCCCACTCCTTTAAGCGAAGAAGATGTCAGAAGGATTAAAAAAGATTTAGCAGCTTATACCAAGGTGCCTCAATCGGTGAGAAATAATATCGAAAAACTTTTTAAAAAGGCAAAACGCGATATAGCCGCTGCTAGTGAATTGAAAAAAGAGCTTGATGATTGGAATGTCTATAAAGAATACGAAGACAGGTTTCTTGATCTTTTTCGCAACAAAGGCAATGATAAGGGAACTCATTAACTCCTCGTCATTTTATTATTTTTCCAAAAGGTAAGTATGGCAAGAACTTCTAAACCGGGTGTTATGCAACAAAACAGGTTCAAACGGAAATGTTGCATAAGCTGAGCGAGGGTGGCGGAATGGCAGACGCGCTAGCTTGAGGGGCTAGTGGTAGAAATATCGTAGGGGTTCAAGTCCCCTCCCTCGCATATTATTATATAAAGTATAAAGGGGACGTTTCCCTCGTTTATAACTTCTTGTTAGCCAATGGTTTATAAACTGGAATTTTCCGTTTATTTCCGGAAAACGTCGCTTTATAACTCCTTTATCTGCAGTAACTTATAACAGAGGGAAACGTCCCCTGAGGTTAGTCTTTGCGGCGGTCGAAAATATATTTACTTTCGGGAAACTTTTTGGCCAGGCCTTTTAATTCCGCGCCCCGTGAGCCTATTTGAGCCACGTGGCTGAAGTCTTTTTCTTCATTAGTTATTATTCCTATTGAAATGGTAGGAAAGCCAAATTTTGAATGTTCTCCTTCTCTGGTTTTTGCCTCGATATAGCCTCTTTCTCTATCGGTTGTGTCAAAAAAATTAGGAGCAAAACTATCAAATTTAGAAATTATATCTTTTGAAATTATTTCCGCTTTTTCAATTGAAGTTATTATCACAAAGTCATCTCCGCCGATATGGCCGATAAAGTCGCTAAATTGGCCTTTTTCTTGGACAGAGGCAGCAAGAATCCGGGAAGTTTCCTTGATAACTTCATCGCCTCTGCCAAAGCCATAGTAGTCATTTAATACTTTAAAATTATCTATATCTATGTAGAGAACGGCAAATTTTTCATTAGTTTTTAATTTATTTTCCAATTCTTTATTTATAGAAATATTTCCCGGAAGCCGGGTCAGGGGATTGGCGTCAAGATTTAGGCTTGACCTTCTAATTAACATTCTGATTCTTGCGATTAATTCCTGAGGTAAAAAAGGTTTAGTCATATAGTCGTCGGCCCCGGATTCTAAACCTTTTACCTTATCTTCTACCTCGCCTTTGCCGGTAAGCATAAGAACGGGCAAATTCATAAGCAAAACATTTTGTCTTATCTTCTTACAAATTTCGTCTCCGTTTATATCAGGAAGCATATAATCTAATATAAGCAAATCCGGAGTATTTTCTTTTAATTGGATAAAAGCCTGGCGGCCGGTGTCTGCCCGGAAAACCTCAAATTCACTTTCTAAGGTGGCTTCTATTAAATCCAAGATATCTGTATTATCGTCTACGACTAATATTTTTAATTTATTCATTTTTCTTTTTTTCCAAGGTGAAGAAAAAAGAGGTTCCTTTGCCCACTTCTGATTCAACCCAGATTTTTTCTTTATGGCTGTCGATTATTCTTTTTACCAAAGAAAGCCCCAAGCCGCTTCCTTCAATCGCTTTCTTTTCCATGCTTTTTACCCGGTAAAATTCTTGAAATATTTTATCCAGGTCGTCTTGAGACATTCCAAATCCGGTATCAGCGATAGATATTATAGCTTTTTTGGCGTCATCTTTGCAACTAATTTTTATCTTTCCTGCCTCCGGCGTGAATTTGATAGCGTTATTAAGAATATTAATTAAAACCCTTTCAATTAAATTTTTATCCATATAAACAAAAAGCTTTTCCGGCGTATCTATTGTGATTTCTATATTTTGGGATTGACTTTGTGGTTCAAAGAAGCCTGCAACATTATTAATTAAAGGAACAATATCGCAAGGAATTATATTTATTTCTATTTTTCCCGATTCGATGCGAGAGATGTCTAAAAGAGTATTAACTATATCCATTAACTTATCAACATTTTTAACTACTTTCGCCAGCCTGTCTTTAGCTTTATCCGGCAGCTTACCAAATTTTTCTTCGGCTAAAAGCGAAGAGAAGCCTTTAACCGAGGTAAGAGGCGTTCTTAGTTCGTGAGATACGCTGGAGATAAAATCCGATTTTGTTTTGCTGATGGTTTCTACTTTTTGTAAACTTTTGGCGAGTTCTTTGGTCCGGGTTTTGATTTTATTTTCTAAATCTTCTTTGGTTTTATAAATTTGTTCAAAAAGGTCTATATTGCTTAAACATTTAGCTAAATACATACAGAGGATCAAAAAAGAATTTTTTGTAGTTTCTCTGATAAATTTAGAAGAAGCCAGCTCGGCTAAGACAAAAATACTATAAATTTTATTTTCAGTTTTAATTGGGCAAATAAGTATATTTTTTGTGTTTAATTTGGATGAAAGGGTTTTGCATATTTCGGATTCAGGAGTTATTATATTTTTTTCTTTAAGGTAATTTTTATTTTTGAAAACAATATCGGAAACAGCTTTAACCTCTTCGGGCTTAAAACCGGTTTGGTATATTTGTTCTAAATCGGGAGAGCTTATAAGCAGACCTTTTTTAAAGCCAAATTTTTGGATGAGGTTGTTGTCTATTTTAAAAAAAAGCTCTTCGGCGCTAAGTAGATGGAGGCTGGAGGATATAAATTTTCTTAAAAGATTAAGTTTGTTAGCGCGGTCTTCTATTTCTTGCTGGTATATTTTAACATCCATATCGCTTTTTAAAATTATTTTTGCCTGTTGGTCTAATCTTTCTAAAGAGCCATTTAGGTTAGAAATGGTTTCTTTTAGGTGGGAGATAATTTTTAGTTTTTTAACAATATAGAGGAAAATGATAATTATAGATAAAGTGAAAAATAAAGCGGTATTTAAAACAGTATCGACAGAAACATTTATGATTTCAGATATTAAGAAAAAGTTAATCCCAAACATTTAATAACAACCCCCCGCTTTCTATATTGATATCTTGAGTCTCTGGGTCAGGGAAAAGATAATAATCGGAACAAATGCCAAATATTTCTTTTTTGGGAAAAATGGCCTCTTTTATATTTTCAATTTCTTTTACCGAATTCTGGCCCAAAATTTTTTTCCTGTTTAAGGAGTTAATTATAAAAACAGGGCCTTCTTCCGTATTTTTTTCTTTTCCCAGCCTGGCAATAAGGTGTTCTTTGGAATAGTGTTGCCTGAGAGTCGTTAAATTGCCCCTGGTTTTATTTCTTAAATTTCCTCTGAATAAAAAAGATCCATCTTCTAATATATCAACTATAGTTAGTAATCGGAAAGAATTTTTGCTTGATATCCCTAAGGGATAATAGGGGAAAAGGTGATTTTCGATAAAGCTGTTAAATTTCTCTTCAAAGTAATGCTTATAAATTTCTACAGCAGGTTTATTATTTATTTCATAAATTATTTGTTGCTTTGGATTGATTCGGGTTATGGTGAACGGTTTGCCGAAAACAACAAAATTTTGCAGGCGGAAAGTACTGGTAGCAATACCATCGAAAGTTAAGTTAACCAGCCCATTGCCCACTCCTTTTTTGATGATAAAATCTTCCCGGGGCGAATACTTATGATGGTGGCCTGTTCCGGAAAAATTAATTAGTTTTCCGAGAGAAAAATTTAATCCTTCCAAAAAAGATAAAGAATTTACCTGAGGCGAGAGAAAGGATATAAGTTTTATGTCTTTTCTCTTAATTTTTTTAAAATATTTTTTTAAAATATATTCGATTTTTTCCGAATCTTGAGATCCGATAAATAAACTATTAATGTTTGTTTTTTCTTTGCAAATACAGCAGCCTATAATACCTTTTTCAATAAACGCGCCTTTATAGATCAAAGAAGGGGCTTGGACTCCCAGTAAATTGGGGTTGTTTAAGGTGAGGTTAAAGATTCTCGACAATTCTTTAGGGTTGTAGTCGGGAGTAAAAAGGATAAAGATAAAAAAAGGCTTATTTCTAAATTTGGCTTTTATTTCTAAGGAAATTTGTTTTGCTGCTTCGCTTGCGTTTTTTTGGCTTAAATGGAGGGAGTATTGATTGTTTTTCATAGATATTTTTTGCTTACCTGAATTTTATTTTGCTTAGATTTTAATAAACGGCAAAATATTCCACAGGATAAAGCTTATCATAAAGAAAAAAGGAAATCAATGCGTTAATCTATTAGATTGACAAGCCAGATAAACTGTTTTATCATATTTGTATACCCAAATCTATCCCGTAAAAAAGGTTTAACGCCAAAAAAGTAGCTAAAAATGCTTCAAAAGACACAAAATAAAATTATTAAGTTTGTTAAAAAAAATTTGGTTAAAAAAAACAGCGAAACTTTTACCGCAGTTAATCTCGGCAATTATTTTACCAAGGGAATCGTAGTTAAAAAAGGCCAAATCGTTGATTATTTTATTGAAACCACAAAAGATTTTTCTGAAATTATTGAAAAACTAAAGGTAGACAGAAAGACTTTTCCGAAAAAAATCAGAGCTTCCCTTAAAAGCCCAGCTTGTTTAGTGCGTTATTTTCCCTTTCCTAAAACAGACAGGAAAAAACTAAAGCAAGCTTTATACTATCAGCTGAATAAATTTATTCCTTATCCTCCCAAGGAAGTGTATTTTGATTATACAGTTTTAAAAGAAATTGATTCTTCTCAGAATTATATATTATTAGCGGTAGCTAAAAAGGATTATATTGATTCAATTTTAGATTCTTTTAAGAAAAAAGGTATTTTAATTTCCGAAATTACTTTAGACAGTATTTCTCTGATTAATCTTTTTTTAGATAGATATCCGGAAAGTAAAAATCTAAATTGCTGTATTTTGGATATAGGGCATGGTTTTTCAACTATGAATATTTTGGAAAAAGGGGTTCCGTTTTTTAGCCGGGAAGCGAAATTTAGCGCAAAAGATATCGTAGAAATTATAACTCGAATAAAGAATTTATCGCAAAAAGAAGCGGGCAAGGTTTTGTTCGGCCTGGAGAAAAAAGATAGTTTATTTGCCCTTTTAGAAGAAAATATTTCAGATTGGTGTAAAGAAATCAAGAATTCTTTTGATTTTTTTGAATTAAATAAAGGCAAAAATTTAGATAAATTATATTTAACCGGAGGTTTAGCTGCAATACCCGGTATTGCCGATATTTTTTCTGAAAATTTAGAAATGGATACAGAAATATTGCAGCCGGATAAAGCCGGCAGTTTAAATTTCAGTGATGATTTTCCCAGAAAAGAATATCAAGGCTATAAGCATAATTTAGCAGTAAGTTCCGGCCTGGCTCTATAGAAAAATGAAAAAAATCGCAATAAATTTAAATCCTAAAAAACCAGATACTTTCAACCAAGGGCTGGAAAAAATTTTAGATTATACTCCTTTATTAGCGTTTTTGGTTATATTTTTTGCTTTGATAGCCGGCAGCGTAGGGGCATTTTCTTTAGTAAAGGCAAAAAAATACAATGGTTATCAAAATATATGGAAAAAGTGGGAGCCCAAAAACAACAAACTAACCAAGATTAAAGCTAACTTATCCGGTTTAAAAAAGGAGTCTCGCAAAGTAGAAAAAGCAATAACTCCTGCTTATACAGGCGTAAATTTATTAAATAGTTTTTTTTCTGCTTTACCGAAAAATATTTGGCTTAAAAACCTGCATTTTACCCAGAAGATGATTAATGTTGAAGGTTATATCGTAGAATGGGACAAAGACTCCTTGGCTTCTTTAGAAAATTTTATCGAAAGCTTAAAGGCTAATGAAAATTTTTTGCAGGAATTTAAAAGAATAGATATTAAGGATACCAAAAAAACAGATTTTAATGGGGTGGAAGTCACCCAATTTATTATAGAATGCAAAAAATTAAAATAGATAAGCAATTTATTGTTTTCATTGGTTTAGCCGTGGTGTTAGCAGCGGAACTGTTTATTTTTTTACCCTGGGGAATCGGCAGTATTTCGAAAACAGGCAGGGCTGTCAAAAGGTTAAAGCAGAAAATCGAGACAACTAAAACCGAATGGCCTAAAAGGAAAGATTATTTAGCTAAGATAGATGATTTAAAAAAAGAAATAGACAAAAATAAAAACAAAATAATAGCTTCCGGGCATGAATCCAAGTTAATTTCATTTATCTCAAAAAACAGCCAAAAGTATAACATAAGAATTAAAGCAATTACACCTTTAGATTCCTATCCCGCGGAAGATAAAAAGTTTAACTATATTCCTTTTAGAATCGAAGCCGAAGGCGGCTTTCATGACTTAGGTAATTTTTTAGCTTTTTTACAAAAAGATAATTATTTTTTTGAATTAAAAGAGCTAACCCTGGCCGGTTACAGGCCGAATAAAATCAATATTTTATTATGTGGCCTAGAAGAAAAATAATAAAGAGAAGTCTTTATTGCGCTGTTTTTTGTTTATTAAGCTCTTTATCTTTCGCCGATGATAAAGGGTATTTTTATTCAAATAAAGAAAGAAACCCTTTTTATCCTTTAGTTGATTCTTACGGGAAAATTTTGATTCCTAAAAAAATCAATATTGCTAATATTTCTTTAGAAGGGATAATTTATTCTAAAAAAAATCCGGTGGTAGCAATAAACGGAGAGATTTTAGAAGAAGGAGAACGTATCGGAGAATATACAATTGTAAAAATTGAAGAAAAAAAAGTCATTTTAAAAAAAGGCAATAAAAAATATAGTTTAAAGTTGGAGGTCGAAAATGATTAGGGGCTTAGGCAAGCTTGTAAAGTTATTTTTAATTTTTGGATTTTTTATGTTTTTTAGTTTTTCCTTAAGCCAGCCCGGGTTAGGCAAAATTTATGCCCAAAATTTTACCGAAAAACTTTCCCAAGGGCAGATAGAAGCTCTCAGGTTTAAGGATGCTAATATTAAAACCGTTATTCGTTCAATCGCTCAAAAGGCTTACCGGGATGGGGATAAGGTAAATATCGTTGCAAGCCCCGCTATTGAGGGAACCGTTACGGTAGATTTAGCCGATATCGATTGGCTTAACGCCCTGGAGGTGGTAATCAGGCCTTATGGTTATAGTTATGAGTGGATAGGGGAAAACACCATTGTTGTTGATACTACCGAAAAAATTACCGAGCGGGAAAAAAGAGATCAGGCTCGGCAGGAAGTTGAACGGCCTCAAACAGAAGTTTTTAATTTAAAATACATTGATGCCAATGACGCAAAGAAAGCTGTTGAGCCTTTGCTTTCACCGGTAGGCAGAGCTACGGTTTTAGAGATGACCGGCCAAGCCGGCTGGAAATTCGGCACAGATGTAACTAAAAGAGAAAGAACCGGTGAAAAAAGAGTGGCTAAAACAAAAGTTTTATTGATATCAGATGTTGCTAAGAGATTGGCTGAGATAGAAGGTTTATTGAATTTAATAGATAAAAAACCAAAACAGGTTTTAATTAAAGCTCGAGTTATGGAAGTTAGTGAGGATTTGTTAGATGATTTTGGTTTTCAATGGTTTACCGGAACCGACCCAGGCACAGAAATAGATATCGGTTCAGGTAAAGGGACAGGGTCTATAAAGCCTTTTGAACAGACCCCATCTGTGTTTAATCCCGCCACAACGGCTCTTACACCTTCTTCTGGCCTGGAATTTGCTTTCAAAAAAATTACCGGCACTAATTTAGAGGCAGTCTTAAAAGCTGTAAAAGATGACGCCTATACTAATACTCTTTCAGCTCCGACAATTATGACTTTAGATAATCAGGAAGCATCAATTTTAGTGGGAGAAAAATATCCCATCGTTAGCACAGAAGTCAGCACAGAGACTAATACCGTAACCGGAGGAGCCCTGGATTATTATCAAGATATAGGTATCCAGCTCAATGTTGTGCCCCAAATTTCAGGAGAGAACAAAGATTTCATAAATATGATTATTCATCCAGCTGTTACTTCATTAGGCGGAGAAGTAACTATTTCTTCAGCAGATGCTGATCTTGTTTCATACCCGAGGATAAATACCCGTGAAGCTGAAACACAGGTTTTAATGAAAGACGGTGAAACCATAGTTATTGGCGGATTGCTTAAAGATGTAAAATCAAAAGAAGAAATCGGGGTTCCTTTTTTAAGTAAGATACCAATTTTGGGCTGGTTTTTTAAGCGGCAAACAAAAGATACAGAAAAGATAGATTTATTGATATTTATCACCGCTCATGTTATTGAGCCGGGTAAAATCAATTCTATAGAGTTGATTGAGTCTAGGAATGTTACCGACAAATTTAAAAAAGAATAAAAGAAAAAATAATTATTCATGAATAACTATCTGGCTGCTTACGGCCTCAAAACGATTCCTTTTAATATCACCTCCGATCCTGATTTTTTCTATCGAAGTTCAACTCATAAGGAAGTCTTATCTACTCTTATTTTTGGACTGCGGCAGAAAAAAGGTTTAATGGCAGTGATTGGTGAAGTGGGAACCGGGAAAACCACTCTTTGTAAAGTTTTTCTTAATCATTTACCTAAAGAAGTCAAAACCTCGGTGATTTTTAGTTCGCCTCAATTCAGCCAAACCCAACTGCTTAAAAATATCCTGGATGATTTTGGCCTTAAGCGGGAAAGGAAAAATCGTTTTGATTTAATAAAAAACCTGAATTCGTTTTTAATTGACACTTCTTTAAGCGGCGGCAACGCTTTATTGGTTATCGATGAAGCGCAAAACTTAACTCCTAAACAGCTTGAACAAATACGGCTTTTATCTAATCTGGAAACTTCCCGCGAGAAATTATTACAGATTTTATTGGTTGGACAGCCAGAGTTGGAAGATAAACTAAACAATTTTAAGCTCAGGCAGATAAAACAAAGGATAGGCATAAAATGCAGGCTTTTGCCTTTACGAGAGGATGAAATAAAACAATATATTCAATACCGTATCGATAAAGCCGGGGTTTCTATTCTATCGATTGAACCAGAAT
The DNA here is from genome assembly GCA_021735405.1 of Candidatus Omnitrophota bacterium. Taxonomy (GTDB): domain Bacteria; phylum Omnitrophota; class Gorgyraeia; order Duberdicusellales; family 4484-171; genus PXAH01. The sequence continues at coordinate 23,970 of JAIPHC010000003.1, forward strand.
GTTATAAAATTATTTATCAATTTTCTCAAGGAATACCAAGGCTGATAAATTTACTTTGTGAAAGAGTTTTACTTTTAGGTTTTGTCCAAGAAAAAAATCAAATTAATCCTTCGATGTTAAAGGTGTGCATCGAAGAACTGCAATGAGTATAATCTATGAAGCTTTAAAGAAAGCTGAAGGCAATTCTCCTGATTCTTTATCCGGCCAGGATAATCATCAAAGAAAATTCAATCCTAAAAAAAATATCTTAATTATTTTAATTGTTGTATTCTCTGCGGCAGTTTTTATCCTATCTTATAATTTCTCTAAATTAAAACAAATTATTTTTTCTAGATTAGAGCCAGAGCAAAGCAGAACAACCGCTTCTCTAAAACAAGAAACTGAGCAGGCAAGGGAAGGCAGTCTATATAATGGTTTGAAAACAACAGCCGGAAAATCAGATTCAAAACAATCAGGATTTAGCCCCAGATTGGAAGGGATAATTTTTGATGAGAATGAACCCTTTGCGATTATCAATGGGAGGCGAGTTTATCAAGGTGATGAAATAGGCGGTTTTATTGTGTCAAAAATAAAAACAGACAAGGTAGAGCTTCTTGACCCAGAAAGCGGGGAAACCAAAACTATTACAATTGATTTTTGAATTAGTGCGATATTATTATAGCTGTGGAAAAAATTTAATGTCATTGCGAGCGCAATGAGCACCTGCCTGCTGGCAGATAGGAAGCGACGAAGTAATCTCTCTATAGCGTCATCCTGAGCCCCCTTCGACTTCGCTCAGGGCAGGCTCCGGGCGAAGGATCTCATTCATCATAGAGATTCTTCGGTTTCGCCTCAGAATGACATTGAGGTTATTTCGGGCTTTGCCTTCTAACAGGGCTTACTTTTTTTAAATTTTAATAAAGTATGGATATACCAGCTGGCTGAGCCGGTAAGGTAGGAATAAAGGCCTTGCCCTTGGCTATTAAAATATTCAGGCAGTTGAGGATAAGTTGTGTTTGAACCAGATTTAGCCATTCCATAAAGAGAGTTAATAACAGAATCTCCCTCTTTTCTAAAACCTCGTTTGTAAAGGGCATAAGAAAACATAATAATCATATGGCTAAAAAAAGCGCCATTTTCTTTATCCCCGTAGCTAAAGCCGAAAGCTCTTCCCAGCTCGGGATAGACAGAACCAAAATTTGTATTAAGCCGAAAGCTTTTGTTTTTATCTTTTAAATATTTATTGGCCGACTGCCAGATTTTTTTAATTTGATCTCTGGTAGCTACTCCGCTCATTATTGCAAATACTTGCGGAGCAAGCATCATTTGTACCTTTGCTTTGTTTTTCCCGGCGCATTTTTTCCCGGCATTATCATAGTAGCCGTTAAAAAAACCTTTATTCAACCATTCTTTCTCCAGGAGCCAGCCGCTAAGATGTTTATATTTTTTTTCCAAATCAAAGATGACAGCGTCTACATTTACTTTGACTTTTTTACCAGAAATTTGTATTGTGCTTTCCAGATATTTTTTTAGTTGTTTTTGTTTTTCCCGGAAACTATTATAGTTAATCGGTTTATCTAAACTATCTAAAAGAAGTGTCAGCTCTTTTAGGATTTCGATCTTATTTTTTTTTCTTTTCAGTGTTTTCATCAGTTTAGTAATACCTTTTAAGTTATGAGCGTACATAAAGCTGAAAGTTACCGTTTCTCCGTAATTACTTGCCATATCTAAGGCGTCGTTCCAATCAGCGCTTTCTAATTTTATAATATTGTGGGAGCCGACGTTAAAAAATGATGTTAAGTTTTGGATAAGCAGATGTTCCAAGAGGCTACCTTTATAAATTTTGTTTTTAGTTGTACGTAAAATGAAATCTTTTTGATTGAAGCCATAATCAATTCTAGTTGATCGCATCAAGTGGGAATCTCGAAAATAAGGCAGTTGTTGGCTTAATATATTTATATTTTTGCTTTGTTCTAAATAAGAATTTAAAGTCAAATAAGGCCAGATTCCATGGTCAGACCAAACCCGGCTTATTTTATTGCGGTCAGATAAAAAACTATTATCTTTTTTTATTATAGTAGCGTTTGAGCCGTCTAGGCGTATGCCGGAAAAAGAATTTATTATTAATTTTTTCGCTTCTTTTGGTTCATAATGCAATAAAACTAAGGCATCCTGCCAAAGGTCCCGCCAGCCTCTGCCTCCTTTTCCATAGTCAAAATGGGGCAGAAACGAGCAGCCGAAAAGTTTACGCAAAGCAGGCTGTGCTTTCACCCACCTTAACCAGTTGTTATAATTTTTGTCTTTAAAATTAAATTCTATTTTTCCAAAAGCAGTCTGCCAATATTTTTTGGTTGCAATAAGTTCTTTTTTTACCTTTTTGTTAGTATCAATTTTAGAAAACAAATCAGTTATTTTATTGCGGCATGCTTTTTTTGCCCCCGATGCCAAGCCCAAGCCTATAATATAACTTGTTTGTTTTTCTTTTTTTAGTAATTTGCTGCCAAAATCGAAAGCAGCTATTATTTCTTTACCGTCAAAACTGTCTCTCTTTTTTTTGGCTGATTTTTTATTTTTATAAACCGCATCGGGTTTTAAGAGGCCTCCTTTTCCGCAGAAGTAATCTAAAACAGGGAATTGGCCTTTAATCTCAGAGCCTTTCCCCTTGGCTAGACAGAAATAGGTGGTTTTACCTAAGCTGTGGCCTTCTTCATTAAATAAAAGAGCCGGCCGGAGCAAGATGCCGTTTTTTGTTAAATCGATTCTATTTAAAAGGCTGCTTACGTGCCGATGGTCCCGCAGGGTCGTTTCGCTTCTCCCGTAAAGAGGTATAGCTGAATAGGCAGTTATGTTTAGATTTTTCTTTGATTTATTTTTTACCTTAATTTGCATAACTTCGATGTCAAGGTTGTAAGGGATAAAGTTTAATATTTCTACATCAACTAATTTTGTATATTTGGTAATCTTATGATAGAAAAAACCAGCCTGGAGTTTATCGGGATAGGGGTCTGACAGCCGGATAATTTTTTCTTTTGTTGGGCTAACTTTAATTTTTATAAAAAAATCCCTGCGAACTAAAGGATTATACTTTATATCTATCGCAGTTGCCGGCGGGGTAAGAAAGTAGTCTTTGTCTTTTTTGATGTCCCCGGCTAAATTGGGGCTAATTGAAGAAAGTAGACTTCCTGATTTATTTGTTAAGGGAAAGTAGTTGTTGTAGCGATGGGAATTTTCTACTACAAACTCTTCTCTGTTGCCGGTAAATTTATATATCATTGCTATCTATTCTATAATAAGAAGCTTGTTTAGCCAATTATTTTTTCCCCAATGTTGCCGAGTGGTTAATTTAGAATAGGGAGAATTTAATTTCATTTTGGAAGCCAACCTGATATAATTGTTTCTAATAAGGAGAAAGGCCGGGGATGGCGAAATATAAAAATTTAGTAATTTCAGCAATAATTTTACTTGGATTAGTATCTAATTTTTCAGGGTTTTCACAAGAATCTGGACAAGGCCCCCCTTCAACTTGCGCAGTCTATCTTACCGGCATTGGCTGTCACAATTGTGCCATAACCGACCCCTTAATACTTTCGAAATTGCTTTATGAATATGATGATCTTATAGTTATCGAATATGAGATTTTTAAAGCTGGTTCGAAAAACGAAAAAGTAAGCTCTCAATATTTTAAAAATTACCTGCCCGGCGAACAATTAGGAGTTCCTTTTTTTATTTTAACTAAAACAGCCAAAGCTTTAGGCAGTATAGAAGTTTCTAAAGCAGAAGAGTTGTTTAAGAAAAAAAAGGTAAACCGGTGCCCTTTGCCTTCAGGCCGGCTTAGGTCTTTTGATAATCTAAATTTAAGCTCTTTGCCGGGTAAGGTAAAAATTTGGCATAAAAATAAAGTATTGATTTCGGATGAAGGCAGGTCTGATAATAATAGTTTAAAAAATCTGCTTACTTTATCTGATCCCAGTCCAATTTTAAAAGAGATAAAAGCAGAAACAATTGAGCCCAAAGAAGTTTTAATATCAGGAGGTAAAATTAAATTTAAAAATGCAGTGAAAATAGAGGGCTGGATATTTCAATGGGGGCAAAAAGAAATAGTTAAGAGCAAAACTGCGCGCCAGCAAAATAAAAGCATGATTAAAATTAATTCTGAGCCGGAAACGAGGAAGGCCTACAGCGATTATCGTTTATTTTTAAAGGGAGAGGGTGGAGCCAAAAATTTCTATATCGGCATAGAAGCATTAATTATATTGATTCTGGTTTTATTGCTGTTTAGGAAAAAGATAAGTTCATTATTTTCTAAAAATAAACAAGAATTTAAGAATTCATTGGTAATAATTAGTTTACTGGCAGCGGTTGGTTTAATTTTTATTTTGGCAAAAAATATTCCCGCAGGATTTCTAAAAAATTTTAGCAGTCAAGTGCCATTGCCTGTTTTTACCTTTACTATTGCTCTTGTTGATGGTTTTAATCCTTGCAACTTATTTGTTTTAACTTTATTGCTTGCGCTTTTGATTTCAGCTTCCGGCAGTAAAAAAAGAGTTTATTTGATAGGTTTTGTTTTTGTATTTGTTGTTTTTATTTTTTATTTCTTTTTTATGGCGGCTTGGCTTAATATATTCAAATATTTTAATCTTTTTGCTCCAATCCGGGCAGTTATCGGAAGCATTGCAATTTTAGCCGGGCTGATTAATTGTAAGGATTTCTTTTTCTTTAAAAAAGGAATTTCTTTAACTATCGGAGACAAACAAAAGGGGAAGCTCACTAAAAAAATGAATAAAGTAAGAAAAATAGCCGAAAGAGGCTCTGTTCTCATGCTTATCTTATCTTCGGCAGGGCTGGCGGTTTTTAGTTCATTTGTTGAACTACCTTGCACCGCAGGCTTTCCGATGATATTTACCACTATTCTCGCCGGTGAAACTGTAAAAGCTACCAGCAGTTACTATTTGTGGATATTATTTTACAATTTAATTTATGTATTGCCTTTAGCTATAATAGTTGCGATATTTGGGTATACCTTCCAAGCCAAGAGGATTAGCCAAAGACAAATTGAATTTATTAAATTAGTTGGAGGGGTTATTATGGTAGCTTTAGGTTTGATTCTTATAGTTAATCCTCAAATTCTGGGAATCGCCCTTTAATAATTTTTATTCAGAAACAGTTATTTTATGAACTTACCATATTTATTATTTTCTGATAAAAAAGGTAAAATTTATTCACATCCTTATCTGAAAATGCTCGGAGGCTTATTGGAAGAATTCCGTCTTCCTAAAAAAGGGGAGTTAATTCCAGCTCCTTCGGGTACGACCTTTTTTTATCTTCCTGGCAGTTATCCTTGCGGTTATAATCCGGAGAGCCAAAGATTTGAAAAAATAGAGAAATTCGAAGGCAAAAGAGTATATGCGGTTTCGTCTTTTTTGCCGCCTTCTTATCTGCGTTTATATAATCCGGCAGCATATTGGCAAAAAAAGAAAAGAAGGCTTCCGCTTTGGGCTTATACCGGTTGCGGGTTTTATGGCGGAAAAGTTATGGTAGCGGCTAGAAAAGTTGATAAAAGAATCAGGCAGGCTCCCGGGTTTTATGATAATGGGTTGGTTGAAAAACGAGCTAATTTTTTTATTAAAAAATTTCGGAAAAACCGCCTCTATAAACATCTTTTTAATTGTGCTTTAAATTATAATTGTCTGGCTGCAAAAAATCTTTTTATGCAGCGCTGGGAAGCTCCTTTGCCGGTAGCCAGATTTTGTAATGCCCGCTGTCTTGGCTGTCTCAGCCTTCAGGATTCAAATTGCATTTCTTCCCATCAGAGGATTAATTTTAAACCTAAAGTTTCTGAAGTTGTTGAAGTAATGATAAATCATCTAGAAAAAGCAAAAGAGCCCATTGTTAGTTTTGGCCAAGGCTGTGAAGGGGAGCCCTTGCTGGAAGCAAGTTTAATAGCCGAAAGCGTAAAAGAAGTAAAGAGCAGAGTTAAACGGGGGACGATTAATGTAAATACTAACGGCAGTTTTCCGGAAAAAATAAAAACGCTTTCCCGGGCCGGGGTTGATTCTTTCAGGATAAGTTTAAACAGCCCCGAAGAGAGATTTTATAATATTTATTTCAAGCCAAAGAATTATAAATTTTTAGATGTTGTCGAATCAATTCGAATTGCTAAAAAATACGGAAAATTTGTTGCTCTAAATTTATTTATTTTTCCCGGTTTTAGCGATTCAAGGCAGCAAATAGATAAGTTATTAAGTTTTTTGCGAAAAAATGATATAGACATGATTCAGTGGCGCAATTTAAATATTGATCCAAACTATTACATTCGTAAAATATCAGACAGCAGCTTAAAACCAGCGGGGGTGCCGGCTCTTCTGGGAGCGGTTAGAAGAAACTTTCCCGGAATAAAGACAGGTTATTTTAATCTACCCAAAGAAAGTTTTTAAAACTCAATTTTATATGGTACAATCTATTTAAGAGATTACAGCGATTAGAAAAATGATTGTAATGATTCAATCATCGTAAAATAATTGCCGAAATCATGTTAAAAAGATGATAAAACAAGTTGAATTAAATATCCCCACAACTTTTAAAAAAGAGCCTTTTTTTTATAATATAATTAAAAATTTTAAAGTTATCCCCAGTATTTTAGAAGCATCTTTTTCAACCGCGACCGGTTGGGCTATCGTTAGTTTCCAAGGCAGCAGCAAAGAATTAACGAGGTTGTTTGATTATTTAGAAAAAAAAGGCATAGAAGTCAAGTTTCGTTAATCCTTCCCCAGGTTAAAATATGGAAAAAGTAATAGTTGCAATGAGTGGCGGGGTTGATTCTTCCGTTGCGGCTTTATTATTAAAGGAGGCTGGTTTTTTTGTTGCCGGAGTTACTATGTCTTTTGCTGATAAACACAGAGATAGCGAATCCAGGAATTTTGAAGAAAGAAATATAGAAGACGCTAAAAAAATAGCCGAACAATTAAAAATAAAACATTATGTTTGGGATTTTTCAAAAGAGCTGGAAAATCAAGTGGCAGCAAAATTTTTAAACGGGTATTTGGCCGGCAGAACCCCTAACCCTTGCGTGGAGTGCAATAAATTTATAAAGTTCGGGTCTTTATTAAAAAAAACAAAAGAATTAGGTTTTGATTTTTTAGCAACCGGGCATTATGCTAAAATTCAGAAAAATAAAAATTTATTTTTGTTAAAAAAACCTAAAGATAAAACTAAAGATCAGACATATTTTATCTATTCGATAAAAAAAGAAAAATTGGCTGATATTTTATTTCCTTTATCTGACTATCAAAAAAAGCAAGTTCAAAATATCGCAAAAGAAAGACAATTATTTGTTTTTGAAAAAGATCAAAGCCAAGATCTGTGTTTTGTTTTAGAGAAAAAATATGTTGATTTTGTCAAGGCACAAAGGCAAAAAGAAAAGGCAGGTTTTATCGTAAACACAAAGGGAAAAATTTTAGGAAAGCATAAAGGAGTATTCTTTTATACTGTGGGGCAAAGAAAAGGCTTAGGAATAAGCGCTAAACAGCCATTATATGTTTTGTCGATTGACGCAAAAAATAATAAGATTATTGTAGGTAAAAAAAACAAGTTGAAAAACAAGGGGCTTATTGCAGGCAGCCTGAATCTTTTGGCAGAGTCTTTTCCTAAAAAAGCAAAAGCAAAAATTCGGTATGCTCATAAGGAGGCTGATTGCAGTTTAGAAAATGATGGCAAAAGATTAAAGGTTGTTTTTTCGCGCAAACAGGAAGCAATTACTCCGGGGCAATCCGTAGTGTTTTACGATAAGGATATTGTTTTAGGAGGGGGGATAATTGAGGAGGTTTTAGATGAAACTAGCTGATAAAATTAAAAAGCTAAAGAAAGAAAAAAATGCTGTAATTTTAGTCCATAATTACCAGAATCCGGAAGTTCAGGAAATAGCGGATTTTACCGGCGATTCTTTAGGCTTAAGCAAAAAAGCAGCGGCTACGGATGCGGATATTATAATTTTTTGCGGAGTTTTTTTCATGGCTGAAACTGCTAAGATTCTCTCGCCGCAAAAAAAGGTAATTCTCCCTGATGAACAAGCCGGATGCCCCATGGCTGACATGATAACAGCAAAACAGCTGATAGAGTTAAAGAGAAAACATCCAAAAGCCAAGGTATTAACTTATGTCAACAGCCCGGCTGAAGTAAAAGCCGAATCTGATTTTTGCTGTACTTCGGCAAATTCAATCAGTGTAGTTGAAAAAGCTTTTAGCGAAGATGATCAAATTATATTTGTTCCCGATAAATTCCTGGGCCAGTATACCGCGGGTCAAACTAAGCGGGATTTTATATTCTGGCAAGGGTATTGCCCAGCTCATGCAAAAATTAGCCCCGAGGATTTAAGAAAACAAAAAGAAATTCATCCTGATGCAAAAATCATTGTTCATCCTGAATGCCGGCCAGAAACTATAGCTTTAGCCGACAGAGCTCTTTCAACTTCAGGGATGATTAAATTTGCTAAAGAAACTACAGCAAAAAAGATAATTGTGGGAACAGAGCCGGGGATGATTTATCCTCTCAGAAAATATGCACCGGATAAATGTTTTTATCCGGCTTCCAGCCAGGCTAATTGTCCGGATATGAAAAAGATTAATTTGGAAAAAGTCCTTAACGGGCTCGAAAATTTAAGTTATGAAATAAAAATAAAAGATGAAATAATTCATCAGGCAAAAAGAAGTATTCAGAGAATGTTGGATTTAAGTTAAAAGCGCCTCAATTGACACTTTTTTAGAGCTGTGATATAAATTTTTTAAAGGTTGATTATGAAAACAAAAGCAATAGCGTTATTATCCGGAGGCCTGGACAGTATCTTGGCCGCTCAACAGGTTAAGGAGGAAGGAGTTGAGGTGACAGCCTTGCATTTTAATAACCCTTTTTCTGTTTCTCCGGAGGGGCAAAAAAAAGAACTTCTTGGTAAAATATCAAATCAATTAGGGCTGAAATTAAATAATGAAGCTTTAGGAAAGGATTATTTATCAATCATAAAAAAGCCTAAATTCGGTTATGGGAAGAATTTAAATCCTTGTATCGACTGCCGGATATATATGCTGAGGAAAACAAAACAATATATGAAAAGCTCAGGCGCGTCTTTTATAGTTACAGGAGAAGTCTTGGGGCAAAGGCCGATGTCGCAGCATCACAAAGCTTTGTTTGATATCGAAAAAGAATCCGGCTTAAAGGAGATGATTTTACGGCCTCTTTCGGCAAAGTTATTTCCTGAAACAATTCCTGAGAAAAAAGGATGGGTAGAAAGAAATAATTTATTAAGTATTTCGGGACGGAGCAGAAAAATTCAGCTTCAACTAGCAGATAAATATAAAATAAAAGATTATTTTTGGGCAGGAGGAGGGTGTTTATTGACTGATTCCAATTTTTGCCGCCGGCTTGAAGATATTATAAAAATAGATCAATTAAATTTAGCCAACATTGAACTTCTTAAAGTAGGAAGGCATTTTAGATTCGGTCCTTCTTTTAAGTTTATCGTAGGAAGGGATGAAAAAGAAAACCAAAAACTTGATTATTTAAAAAAGGAAAATGATTATTTGTTTAAACCGATAGATCAAGCTGGCCCTACTGGATTAGGAAGAGGAAAAATTAATGAATCAATTAAAGAATTATGCACTAAAATTATTACCAGATATAGCTCAGGAGATCAAGATTTTAAGATACGCATAACAAATGATAAAGAAAAAATTGATGAAGTTTATAAGGCTGAAATGCCCGAAAATAATAAATACAGATCATTTATAATTTAAAATAGAGGTATTCGCTAAATAATTGTATTTAAGTATAAGGCACTTCGCCAAGGAATTTGGCTCAGTGCCATTGAAAATATAGGTATTCGCTAAATAAAATCATTTTCAATGGAGGTAAAAATGAGTAAAATTGATAAAAAATTAAAACCGGAAAGCATTCTCCTTCATGGGGGTCAAGAGCCTGATCCGGTAACTGGCGCACGAGCTGTCCCGGTTTATCAGACTACTTCTTATAAATTTAAAGATTCAGACCATGCAGCGAAATTATTTGCTTTAAAAGAGCCTGGCAATATTTACACCCGGCTAATGAATCCAACAACGGATGTTTTTGAAAAAAGAGTGGCTGCTTTAGACGGCGGAGCGGGGGCCTTGGCTACGGCAAGCGGGATGTCGGCAATTACCTTATCCATTCTTAATATTGCTCAAGCTGGAGATGAGATAGTTTCTGCTGATAACCTTTATGGAGGTACTTACACTCTTTTTCGCTACAGGCTTAAGCAATTGGGGATAAAGGTGAAGTTTGTCAATTCAGAGAATCCAGAAGCTTTTAGAAAAGCTATCACAAATAAAACAAAAGCTGTGTATGTAGAATCAATTGGGAATCCTAAACTGGATGTGCCTGATATAGAAAAACTTTCCGGGATAGCCCACAAAAAAGGCATACCTTTGATTATAGATAATACTGTTGCGCCTTATATTTTGTCTCCAATTAAGTTTGGCGCAGATATTGTGGTTTATTCGGCGACTAAATTTTTAGGAGGCCACGGCACCTCAATTGGAGGGGTAATCGTTGATTCGGGAAAGTTTAACTGGGATAAGGGAAAATTTCCTTTAATCTCAGAACCTGACCCCAGTTATCAGGGAATTAATTTTATTAAGGCGCTGAAACCCCGGGGTAATATCGCTTATATTGTTAAGGCGAGGCTATCGCTGCTTCGTGACCTAGGGCCTGCTTTATCGCCTTTTAATAGTTTTCTTTTTTTGCAAGGGTTAGAGACTTTACATCTTAGAATGCCAAGGCATTGTCAAAATGCTTTAGAAGTTGCTGAGTTTTTAAAGAATCATTCTAAGGTTGCCTGGGTGAGGTATCCTGGTTTGAATTCAGATTCACAAAATGAAAAGATAAACAAATATTTACCTAAGGGTAGAGGAGCTATCGTTGGTTTCGGGGTAAAGAAGGGAAAAGCCGCTGGTAAAAAATTTATAGATTCTTTAAAATTGATTTCACATCTTGCTAACATTGGAGACGCCAAAACCTTAGCGATTCATCCGGCTACCACTACTCATCAACAGCTAACTAAAGAAGAACAAAAAACAACCGGAGTAAGCCAAGATTATATTCGGATTTCGGTTGGCATCGAAAACATAGATGATATCATTTCTGATATCGATCAAGCTTTAAATCATGTTTAGAAAGAGCCAAGATACAAATTACAATAATTAAATTTTAATAACCAAATAAAAATGCATAAAATTTATCAAAGTATTACAGAAACTATAAGAAAAACCCCGCTGGTTAAGATAAATAGATTAACTAAAGATTTAGATGTAGAAGTCTTAGCAAAAATAGAGTCCTTTAATCCTTTATCCAGTATTAAAGATAGAATTGGAACGGCAATGATTGAAAAAGCTGAAGCCGAAGGTAAGCTCAATAAAAATTCAGTAGTTATTGAACCAACAAGTGGAAATACCGGCATTGCTTTGGCTTTTGTTTGTGCCGCAAAAGGTTATAGGTTAATTTTAACTATACCGGATACAATGAGTATTGAACGCAGGCAGCTGTTGCGGCATTTTGGCGCAGAGATAATATTAACAGAAGGAAGCAAAGGAATGGAAGGCGCAGTTGCTGAAGCTGAAAGGTTAGCCGGAAATACACCAGATAGTTTTATGCCTCAGCAGTTTCAAAATTCTGCTAATTGGCAAACTCATTATAAGACTACCGGCCCGGAAATTTGGCAGGATACAAGGGGCAAAGTAGATATTTTTATTGCCGGGGTTGGAACAGGTGGTACAATTACCGGTGTGGGTAAATTTTTAAAAGAACAAAAAGATTCAATTAAGATTATTGCTTTAGAACCTAGCGCTTCAGCGGTTTTATCCGGAGGCAAATCCGGCCCGCATAAGATTCAAGGAATTGGAGCAGGGTTTATTCCAGAAATTTTAGATCAAGGTTTAATCGACGAGATAATGAAAGTCTCTGACCAAAATAGTGGCGAATTTGCTAAAAAATTGGCAAAAAAAGAAGGGATATTTGCGGGTATTTCCAGCGGAGCGGCTATTTGGGCTGCGGTTGAGGTGGCAAAAAGGCAAGAATCAAAAGGTAAAACTATTGTCACAGTTTTACCGGACACCGGAGAAAGATACTTATCAGTTTGGTCCATATTTAAGTAAAAATATTATCACACCGCGTAGGTGTGATAAAGAGAATTCCCACCTACGCGGTGGGAAGAGGTTGATTATGAAAGATAAAGGAATCGGAATAGTCGAGACAAAATATTTTACTTTTGCTGAACCTGGGCAGGAGTTAGTTTTGGCTTCCGGCCAAAGATTAGGCCCGATAACTTTAGCATATGAAACCTATGGCAGGCTAAATAAGAAAAAGGATAATGCAATTTTGATTTTGCATGCTTTATCCGGTGATGCTCACGCTGCAGGATTTAATCAAGGCGATAAAAAACCAGGCTGGTGGGATAATATGATTGGCCCCGGCAGAGCCTTTAATACCGATAAATATTTTATAGTTTGTTCAAATGTGCTAGGCGGCTGCAAAGGTTCAACCGGGCCCTCTTCGATTAATCCAAAAACAGATAAGCCCTATGGATTAGACTTTCCGATAATTACAATTTCGGATATGGTTAATGCTCAAAAGAAACTAATGGATTATCTGGGCATTAAAAAACTATTATCGGTAACCGGAGGATCAATGGGAGGGATGCAGACTTTACAATGGTTTAAGTCATATCCGTGGTTTCTTAGTTCGGCAATTCCGATTGCAACTGCTCTTAAGCATTCGCCTCAGCAGATTGCTTTTGATGAAGTTGGGCGGCAGGCAATTATGGCTGATCCTGATTGGCAGAAAGGAGATTATTATAATAAGGTTAAACCGGAACGGGGATTGGCGGTAGCCAGGATGATGGGCCATATTACTTATATGAGTGATGTTTCGATGGAAAAAAAGTTTTCGCGGAGGATGAAAAATAAAAATTATAGCTATACTTTTAAAACGGATTTTGAAGTTGAAGGGTATCTGCAATACAAAGGGGATAGTTTTGTGAAAAGATTTGATCCCAATTCATACCTTTATATAACCAAAGCGATGGATTATTTTGATTTATCGGGGAAAAAATTGGTAGCCGGAGCAGATGGAAACGAAACTCGTTTTATGGTAATTGGATTTAAGTCTGACTGGCTTTATCCTCTATATCAATCAAGAGAAATTGTTAATCAACTTAAATACCGGCGGGTAGGAGTAACTTATTGCGAAATTCCTTCTACCTATGGCCATGATGCATTTTTGCTTGAAGTAGATGAGCAGACTCATCTAATCAAACATTTTTTATCAAGCGTATACCGGAATGAAAAAGATGGAAAGTAAACGTATAGATTATAGAATTATTTATCAAATCATAAAACCAAACAGCCGTGTTTTGGATTTAGGTTGTGGTGATGGAGAATTGCTTTCTTTTCTGGTTAAAGAAAAAAAAGTCAAAGCTCAGGGTATTGAGTTAAATGAAGCTGCGATTTATAAATGTGTAGAAAAGGGCTTAAGTGTCTTCCACGGTAATATCGAAACCGGTTTATCGGGATATCCGGACAATGCTTTTGATTATGTAATTTTAAATCAGAGCATGCAGGAAGTTAAAAATCCAGAGCGAGTATTGGAGGAATCTTTAAGAATTGGCAAAAAAGTTATTGTTGGTTTTCCTAATTTTGCCTATTTTACCGCCCGGGTAAGAATTTTTTTTAAAGGACAAGTTCCCATTACTTCTTCACTGCCCTATCAGTGGTACAGTACACCGAATTTACATTTTTTAAGTATTAGTGATTTTGATAATTTTTGTAAAAGAAAAAAAATAAAGGTCCTCAGCAAGTATCATCTATGGAAAAATTACTTAATAAAATTATGTCCTAACCTGTGTGCTTTAAATGCAATATATTTAATCAAAAAATAAAAGGAGTTACCATGTTAAATGAAGCTGTGGTTTCAGAAGCTATAATTGATTCTTATCAAAAAAAATTAAAAGGCAATTTAACAGTCGATGCAGCTATTGCTGGAGCGGGACCCGCCGGTCTTATTTGCGCTTATTGTTTAGCCAAGGCGGGGGTAAAGGTAGTTTTGTTTGAAAAAAAACTTTCTATTGGCGGCGGCATGTGGGCTGGCGGGATGATGTTTAATGAAATAGTTATTCAGAAATCGGCTAAAAAAATTCTTGATGAAATTGGAGTTAGCGCAAAATTATATAAAAAAAATTATTATTTAGCTGATGCAGTTCAAACCGTTTGTTCTTTAGGGTATTTGGCGACAAAGGCGAAAGCAACTATATTAAATGGCATTTATGCAGAGGATATAATGGTTAAAAAGGGAAAGGTTTGCGGCCTGGTAATTAATTGGGCGGCAGCTGATGTTGCTAAATTGCATGTGGATCCATTGACCATTGAGGCAAAAGTTGTAATCGATGCCACCGGCCATCCTACAGAAGTGACAAAGGTGGCAGAAGCTAAAAGCGGTCTGCAGTTAAAGACAAAAACAAAAAAAGTTTTAGGTGAAAAATCGATGTGGGCTGAAAAAGCGGAAAATACTGTTGTCAAAAATACCAAAGAAGTTTGTCCTGGTTTGTTTGTGGCCGGGATGGCGGCAAATGCTGTTTTTGGTTCTCCCCGAATGGGCCCAATTTTTGGCGGGATGCTTTTATCAGGCAAGAAGGCGGCTGGATTGATTATAAAGAAGCTAGGAAAATAAGTATTTATGCCAAAAAGGAATAAAGGCCTAGATTATAAAATATTTAAAGAATTAAAGGAAAATAAAGATTATCTTTCCGGACAAGAGCTAGCCAATAAGTTTAAAATATCCCGCCAGGGCCTTTGGAAACATATAAAAAATTTAAATGATTGCGGCTACAAGATAGAAGCAATCCCCCGCCGGGGCTATAAACTAAAATATTCTCCCGATAAGCCTTATCCTTGGGAAATAAAATATAAATTAGGCACAAAATTTATCGGCTGCAATGTTTACTTTAGGCAAAGGGTAGATTCTACTCAGGATTTTATTTGGCAACTAGGTCAATCCGGAGCTCCGGAAGGCACAATTGTTATCGCCGAAAGTCAAAAAAAGGGAAAAGGCAGGATGGGCAGGAGCTGGTTTTCCCCAAAAGGAGGATTATATTTATCTTGCTTGTTTAGGCCAAAAAAAATCTTGTTAAAAAATATTTCCCAAATTTCCTTAGTTATGGCTCTTGCCTGTATTCAAGCTATTGAAAAAGAAACCGGGGTCAAATTGAGCCTAAAATGGCCAAACGATATTTTTTTTGATAAGAAAAAAATAGGAGGAATTCTTTGCCAAATCAATGCCGAGGCCGACAAAATTAATTTTGTAGCCGTAGGTTTAGGGATAAATATCAATACGAAAAAATTACCCAAAGAAACAACTTCTCTCTTTTTAGAAAGAAAAAATAAATTTTCTTTAGTAATAATTACCAAAAAAATTATTGAAAAAATGGAACAGCGCTATCTAGAATTTGAATCTGGCGAAGGCAAAAAGTTACTTGCGCAGTGGCAAGAGCGTTGCTTTTTATGGGGAAACCGCTTGCGAGTAAAAGTTTTAGATAAAACAATCGAAGGTGAAGCTGCCGGAATTGATCAAGAAGGATATTTGTTGGTCCGCAGAGATAACGGGCTTACCGAAAAAATATCGAGTGGAGATGTGACTAAAGTAATGTA
>JAIPHC010000043.1 GCA_021735405.1 Candidatus Omnitrophota bacterium
CTGATTTTTTATTCCGGCGCGCGGCTAATAAAGCTGCTTCGTTACAAAGATTTTCTAAATCCGCTCCCGAAAATCCCGGCGTCCTTTTGGCAATTTCTTCTAAATTCACCTTTTTAGAAAGGCTTACTTTTTTGGTATGTACTTTTAATATTCCTTCTCTTCCCTTTATGTCAGGAGCGTTAATTACAATTTGCCGGTCAAACCTGCCGGGCCGAAGCAAAGCAGGGTCCAATACATCGGGACGATTTGTCGCAGCTATGACTATTACCCCTGTTTCTGTTTTAAACCCGTCCATCTCGGCTAATAACTGATTTAAAGTCTGCTCTCTTTCATCGTGGCCGCCGCCTAAACCGGCAAAACGCTGCCGGCCTACTGCATCGATTTCATCAATAAAAATAATGCACCCTTTATTTTCGACTTTAGCCGATTTCTTTGCCTGGTCAAACAACGACCTGACTCTGGAAGCTCCCACTCCCACAAACATCTCGACAAAGTCAGAACCGCCTATTGAAAAAAACGGCGCTTCTGCTTCTCCAGACACAGCTTTAGCAAGCAAAGTTTTGCCGCATCCGGGAGGCCCCATTAGAAGGACCCCTTTGGGAAATCTTCCGCCTAAGCGCTGAAACTTTTTAGGATCCTTTAAAAACTCGACTACTTCCTGGAGTTCCTCTTTCGCCTCATCAATACCGGCTACATCGCCAAAGGTAACTTTTTTAGCTTTATGTTTATCTAAAACAGCATGCTTAGACTTGCCAAAACCCCAAACTTGTGAACCCATCTGGCTGCCTTTGCGGGAAAAATACCACAAAAACAAGACAAAAATAAGCATCGGGCCGAAAAAGTAAAAAAAGTTGGTAAGAGCAGTACTGGCCGGTTCAATTTCAAAATCTTCTACATTCTGGCGCATTAAGGAAATAATTTCTTTATTTTCTTTCGGGATATATAAATAAAAATGCTTCTCTTCTCTTGCCTGGCTAAATTGCCCCTGAACTAAATTTTCCTTCAAAGTGATTGATTTTATTTGATTGGTTTGAGGGTTGTTTTCGACTAAATAGTAAAACTCAGGATATTTTAGCTTCTTGGCCAACCCTCCCATACTTGCGCCGAAAAGATTAATTAACCAGACAATTGCCATAAATATAATAATGGCATAGAGGCCGCGCCGCAAAAAATTAGGATTGGGGTGTTTTTTCTTATTCTTTTTTGGTTGCATCGATAGCTATTATACTTATATTAATTACAAAATCAAGGACTGAATAAAAACAACATTTTTTTCTTTACGTACAACGATCCCGGGTAAATGTATACTGGCCTGGTCTTTTCCTTTTAAGATTAATTTTCTTACCCCCCTTAGATGGTTTTGTTCTATCCGGCGCGTATTTCCTTTTATCTGCTCAATAGCAATTCTTACCACATTATTAAATATAGCCGGATGCAGCCTTTTCATGCCCTCTAAGTCAAGATACAAGCCCCGTCCTGATTTTTTTTCTTTCAGGCGCCTGAATTCATTGCGGGAAAAATTATAGATAAAATCATAATCAAGCCCGGAATTAGCCGCTAAATCGGATAATCGTGCCACTATCGATTTATTTATAGCTTTAAGTTGGGGCAATAATTCAATCCTTATCTTGTTTCTTAAAAACTTTGTTTCCTGGTTGCTCTTATCCAAACAAAAAGAAATGTTTTTTTGATTCAACCAGTCTAAAATCTGTTTCTTTTCTAAATTAATAAAGGGCCTGATAATTGTAACATTTTTAAATTTAGTTTTGGGCAAAAACCCTCTCAAACCGCTTAAGCCTGTCCCTCTAATTATTCTCATTAAAACCGTTTCGGCTAAATCATTTTTATGATGGGCTAAAGCAATTTTTTTTATCTTTTTTTCCCGGGAACATTTTAGGAAAAAATCAAAACGGAAATTGCGGGCAACTTGTTCTAAAGAATCTTTTCTAAACTGATTAATTTTTTTCTTCTGGCTTATAAATTCAACATCTAAATCACTGCAAACTTTTCTGATAAAATTTTCTTCCTCATCGCTTTCTTTGCGCAATTGGTGATTAAAATGAAGGCAAGTTATTTTGAGTTTATATTTTTTTTTCAAATTTAAAAAAATATAAAGCAAAGCTAAAGAATCAGGGCCGCCGGATACACCCAGCATAATTTTATCTTTTTTTTGAATAAGATTATGTTCTTTTATGGTTTCTAAAAAAATATTTTCTAACATTTTTATCCCTCTATCTATTCATCCGTTAATCTATTTCTTTGAAACAAATTCATTTCCCTCGATATAATAACGCAAAGGCAGGTTTTTTGATTTTTGCGCATAATCTATCCCTATTCTGCTTGCTTCGGTAATATTAAAATTCTTTTTCTTTTTTTCTAAAATATAAATTTGGCCTGAATATATTTTTTTTCTCAAAAAATTCTTATCTATCCCGAATGCCATCGTCCAGCGGCAAGGGCCGTTAGTTAGATTCCTTACTTTTTTGCCTCTTCTTTTCTTCATTTCCTCAAATCCTTTGACGGGTTCAAGAGCGCGGATAAAAACAGCTTGGGGGTTGGCTTTAGAAGAAGTGACTATATTAAAACACCAATAA
Source organism: Candidatus Omnitrophota bacterium (assembly GCA_021735405.1). Classification (GTDB taxonomy): domain Bacteria; phylum Omnitrophota; class Gorgyraeia; order Duberdicusellales; family 4484-171; genus PXAH01. The sequence goes on from JAIPHC010000043.1 coordinate 2,595, forward strand.
AGGCCATAGATTAAATAAACATAGATTATTCCACCTTCTTGATATAAAATTTCATTGCGGGCGGTTTTTTTCCCTGAAAAACTATGTGAAGCGTCATCATCTATGCCTAAATAACTTTCGGTTTCAACGATACGGCCGGCTAAGAAATGATTGTTCCTCTTTAAGACTAAAAAATCTCCAAGAACACTCTTTGCCACATATTTTGCATTTTTGGAAAAAAACGCCTTTTTTCTTCTGCCCTTACTTTCTTTTTTTAAACTAAAATTTTCGCCAGCTTTTGACTTTTCCTTCATAAATTAATATCTCTATTTGTTCATCTTCATACCGCCAAACCTCATCACCTTCTAAATTTATATCCACTTTATCTGGATACCCTAACGAAGCAACAATTTCCTTTTTATTATAGCCTTGGACCACCACTTCGTTGTTACCTGTAACATAGTAATCTTTTTGTTCTGCCCCCTCTCCCATCTGCTGTGTAATCTCCAGGCCAAAAGCGCCTTCCTTGGCTCCGGTATAATCACGCAGGCAAACACAAGACGATAAAAACAGAGTCAAAAAAGAAATCAATAAACAAAAAGCAATAACTAAAACGCGTTGGTTCATAATCACCTTATAAATTATTTTTCCCGCTGCCTCGGGCCAAAAATAGCAGTACCTACTCTTATCATATTAGCTCCTTCTTCAATCGCTGTCTTATAGGAAGAGCTCATACCCATCGAAAGATACTTCCATCGGCTGTTTTGATTCTTATTTTTAATTTGGCTAAATATTTCTTTTGTTTTTCTAAAATAAGGCCTTATTTTTTCTGAGTCTTGGGTAAAAGGCCCCATGGTCATAAGGCCGCAGGCCTTAAGGTTGGGGAAGCGGCTGATTTCTTCTTCAAATTTGACAACTTCTTCCGGGAGCACCCCAAACTTCTGCGGTTCTGAAGCAGAATTAACTTCAATTAAAACCGGCATCACTTTTTTTATTCTTTCAGATTCCTTATTTATAACTTCTGCTAATTTCAATGAATCGAGCGTCTCAATCATGTCAAAAATCTTAACAGCCTTACGCACTTTATTTTTTTGAAGATGGCCGATAAAATGCCATTTAACCTTAGCGCCTAAAAAAGCATAATTTGCTTTAGCTTGCTTAAGATAATTTTCTCCTATAATTTTTGCTCCGGATTCGATTGCTTGTTTTATTTCTTCCCGAGACCTGTCTTTTGCCGCTACAACTAAATCAATCCCTTCCGGCAAATTTTGCAATATTTCTTTTGTTTTTTCTTTAATCATTAATTAAAAAATGTTTGTTATGCTTTTCTATTTTCACTTTAATCTTTTTTTCTTCTAACAATCCAGCTAAATATTTTAACACCTCACTAATGTTTATACCTAAAGAGGCGCTTAAGTCATCGCTTGTAGCCGGACGCCTTCTTAAATAGTTAAGAATTTCTTCCTCTTTTATGCCTGCCTGTTTTGATTTTTTATTTTTAGGAAAAGTTGCAACTACTTCAACCTCTTGGCCAATAATATTTTTTACCTTCTCCATTTGCTTTAAATCAGGAACTAAAACTTCCTCGGTTGAAGGCCTAACCGGAAGATTAAGCTGTACCTTGTCAGGCTTGATTCTTTTGATAATCTTTCTGAATTTATGAGCTGCTTCTAGGCTGTCGTTTATTCCCTTAAGAAGCATTATCTCCAGCCAAATCTTTCCTTTAAATTCTCGCCTCAATTCAACACATCCTTTTTTTATCTTATAAAAATTTACTTTAGGATGAGGCCGGTTAATTTTTTTAAAAATTTCAGCAGAAGGAGCATCTAGAGAAGGAATAATCAAATCAGCCTCCATTAGCTGGCTCCTTACTTTTTTTCGATGTAAAAGAGAAGAATTGGTTATTACTGCCACCGGATACCTGTATTTACTGATTTCTTTTATGGCCTTAATAATTTTAGCTAAATCCTTATGCAGGGTTGGCTCTCCTGATCCTGAGAGAGTAATGTAATCAATTTTTGGATTTTTAGCTAAAATGGTTTTAAGCTCCTGTTTGAATTGAGCAAGATCTATATAAAAAACCCTTTTTATCTTTGGCTGAGTAACCACTCCTAACTGGCAGTAGATACAATTAAAACTGCAAGTTTTTTTAGGAATTAAGTCAACCCCTAAAGAAAAACCTAACCTGCGGGAAGGAACCGGGCCGTAAAAATATTCCATAATTAATTATATATCAAGATTAGACCACCAACCATCATAAAATTGTTTGAGATGGCGGTAGGTAATTTTATCCATATCCATTTTTTTAATATCTTTTTTGTGAAATGAAATTCTGAAACGCTCTACATAACTCATAATCACATCATAAGCCCAGCTTGCTTCTTTCAGCCGCTCTTCACACTCTTGCTTGCTCTTTTTACAACGATCGGGATGAAACTTTTTAGCTAACCTTTCGTAGCTTTTCTTAACCTCGCCGATAGTTGCTTCTCTATCTAACTCTAAAATTTTCCTTGCTTTATCTACAATTTGAAAACTATCCATTTTAACCCTATTTTTTGTTTAACTCTCTGAGGCGTTTTGAAAAAGCTCCTCCCGTATAATAATCTAAAACAGCAGTAAGCTCCCTGGTCCTTAACTCTTTTTCTAACGCTTCCGCTTCAGGCAGAGATTCTTTTTCCAGCTGCATTATAAAACGCAGGCGCTCAAAGTAAACCCGGTTAACCTCTTCTAAAATATCGATTCTTAACTTTGTATTAAGCCGGCTCCTTGTATCGATAGAAGTTTGAGAAGGATTCCAAATAAAATCTCCTATGTCCCAAGAAAGTGAAAGCCCCCAGTCTCTCGGCCCAACATGAGTTTTGCCTTCATAAGTAGAACCTCCTGCCGTTCCGTAAATAGTTTTATCGTAATCTAAACTTACTTCTGGAAACAATGGCTTAAGGGCGGCAGCCTGCCTCCACTTTGTAATTTTTTCAGCCGAAACTTCGTTAGCAGAAATAGCGTTTTGGTGCACATATCTAATCGAAGGCTGTTTAGCCAAAAACTTTTTTAAGCCCTTATCTTCATAAGGAAGGGTAAAATATTGATTAGTAAAAAGCCCTTTTGCGGTTGCAAGATAAATCTTTCCTTTCTTAGAGAATTCAGCTTTATTAATTGTAGATACCGGCAGGCCTTCAAATAATGCCCTTGCTCTTTTAGTTTTTATATCTACCTTGAAAAAACCCTTATCTGTAGCCAAGTATAGGCTGTCTCTTTCTAAATCGGTTTGAGCTAAATCTAAAATATTTAGATAATCAATTCCGGCTGTAAAAAACTTTTTGAAATCTTTGCCGCTATTTTCCGAAAGGAATAAACCGCGGCTAGTCGCCAGCCAAACTCTTTCCTTGTTGAATATATCATCCTTTACTATATTGGGAATCAGCCCCGTTGCGTCTTCTTCTTCAATACCCCGTAAAACGAAGGTGCGTTTTATTCTGTTGTCTTCGGATAAAACATATACACCGTCAGAAGCAGCAATACACACATTCTCGCCGCAAGGCTCTATCCAGTAAACAGACGATTGGCTTATTCCTTTAATATTGTCCCAACGAATAAAATCCTGATTGGAAATATAAAGAGTTTCGGTTGTTCCCAGGTAAAGAAAACCATTGTCTTCGGCTGCAGCTAATATTTCTTCTTCCTCGTCTGCGCTAAAAAGCTCCTCTCGCTTATCTGTTATCCGGTAAAAACTTTTAGAACCAACAACATAAAAAATCCCTGTTTCTTTTTTACTGAAAAAAATTTGCTGGATTTCTTCATCGATAAATGAATATATCTTTTTATAAGTTTTGCCTTTATCTTTGCTTTTATAAAGAGAATTTGAAGAAGCAACATAAATCAAGTCGGGATAAAACGGCGATATTGCTATATCTTTTATATGAGAATCATCTATGCCGGTTACTAGTTGAAAGGCCGAGAAAACAGGATCTGTCAAAAGAAAGATAAAAAGAAAGAAACAAAATAATCTTTTCATTGACTTCCTCCAATTTTAAAAAAATTGGTAATTAGTAAAGGGTAGGATTATCAGAGAGCATTAATATTAACAAATGAAATGAAGACGAAGTGGCGAGGAAGGGTTAAGGCTATCCGCCGCAGGCGGATATTTATTTTAGCCTTTCCCCGTCATTTCACTTATAAACACAAACTTATAAAGAACCCTCGAATTAACAAATGTACTGAAGACGAAGTGGCGAGGAAGGGAATCGAACCCCTGACGCAGGGATTTTCAGTCCCTCGCTCTACCGCCTGAGCTACCTCGCCGATAAAGTCCATAGTCAATAGACCATAGTCAACAGTTAATGTAAAAGAACGCTATGTGAAGGCGGGGACCGCCTGTTCAATTAAAAAAAATTATAGCATAGAAAAAGCATTAGGCAAGAATTTTTAGACGGAAACAAAAATTAAAATTTCCCACCGCGTAGGTGGGAAATGATTCAAATTGGTACAAATCAAACTTTTCCTAACTTATTAGTAAATTTCCCACCGCGTAGGTGGGAAATGGTTCCCTCTGTTATAAGTTACTGCAAATAAAGGAGTTGTGAAGCAGCGTTTTCCGGAGATAAGCGGAAAATGGCAGTTTATAAACGGTTGGCTAACAAGAGGTTGTAAACGAGGGAAACGTCCCCTTAATTATCGGATTATCTTAAAGGAGGCGGCTATGTTGT
>JAIPHC010000044.1 GCA_021735405.1 Candidatus Omnitrophota bacterium
ATTTATGATAAATTAGAATTAAATTGTGAAGAAGTTAGTAAAATGTTAAATGGGTTGATTACGAGTTTAAAAAAGAGAGTTGTTAAATAATCACTTATCACATAATCCATATCACTTAATCCTAAATTATGAAAATACCATTACTCGATTTAAAACCAGAATACGAATTTTTAAAAAAGGATATCGATAAGCAGTTAAAAAGCTGTCTTAGCAGCCAACAATGGGTGCTTGGGCCTAAAGTCAAAGAATTTGAAAGAAAGGCTGCCAAATACCTCGGCATAAACTATGCGGTCGGGGTTGCTTCCGGCACAGACGCTTTATTAATTGGGTTGCGGGCGCTTGCCCTAAGCCTAAAGAAAAAAGAGTTTTTTAATAAAGAGGATGAAATTATAACTACGCCTTTTTCTTTTGTTGCTACTGCTGAAGCTATAGTAAGATCCGGGGCAAAACCTGTCTTTGTAGATATCGACCCTGATTCTTTTAATATTGACCCTGAAAAAATTAAAAAAGCTATTACTAAAAATACAGTAGGGATAATTCCGGTACATCTTTACGGCAAGGCTTGCCGGATGAAAGAAATTAAAAAAATCGCCAAAGCCAATAAATTATTTATCATAGAAGATTGCGCCCAAAGTTTTGGGACATCTTTTAAGGGTAAAAAAACAGGCAGCTTAGGTGATTTAGGAGCATTTAGTTTTTTCCCTTCTAAAAATCTAGGCGGTTTTGGCGACGGCGGCCTGATCACAGCTAAAACAAAAAAATATGCGGATTTAATCAAAGTTTTAAGAAATCATGGCCAAACCGCTCAATACAAGGCAGATTATTGTGGTTATAATTCCCGCCTAGATTCAATCCAAGCCGCAATATTACTTGCCAAACTAAAACACATCGATAAATTCAACAAAAAACGTATCCAAATCGCCCAAAAGTATAATAATGCTTTCCAAAACATTTCCCAAATCCAAACTTCTGACTTACTCGATACTCGATACTCAATACGCGATACTAATTTTAGCCACGTATATCACCTGTACACTATAAAACTCCCTGCCAAAATAAGGCCTAAATTTATCAGCTATCTAAATTCAAAAGGAATTTCTGCCAGAAGCTACTATCCAGTCAGCTTAGATAAAATGAAAGCCTTTAAAACTGCAAAAGTTCCCTATAAATTAAAAAATACTAATAAAGTTATGAAAGAAGTGGTAAGTTTGCCAATTTATCCCTTTATGGATAACCGAAAAGTTGAGTACGTGATTAATCAGGTAAACAACTTTTTTAAAAATAATCAATCAATTAATTAAAATGCAAAAAGATACAAAATACCGTTCACTATTTAAAGCTCTTTCCTGGCGTTTGAGTGGTACGGTTGCCACAATGATTATTGTTTTTATTCTTGTCGGCCGGGTTAGCGTTGCTGCTATTGTTGGTGGCTTTGAGATGATAACTAAATTTTTGCTTTATTTTATCCACGAGCGCGTTTGGGATAAAGTTAAAATTGGTAAAAAAGATATAACTCCTTTTGTTTTGTGGTTCACCGGCTTATCCGGTTCGGGCAAAAGCACGTTGGCTGAGTCAGTTTATAAGAAGTTAAAACGTTCCGGTTATCGCATAGAGCATCTAGACGGTGATAAGGTGCGTTCGATATTTCCTAAAACCGGTTTTAGTAAAGAAGAACGGAATAATCATATAAGAAGAGTTGGCTTTTTAGCTTCGATGTTAGAAAAAAATGGGGTAATGGTGACTGCTTCTTTTATTTCACCTTATGAAGAAACCAGGCAATTTGTCAGAGGCTTATGCCAAAATCTCATTTTAACTTATGTTTTCGCGCCGCTTGAGGTTTGTGAAAAACGTGACCCGAAAGGAATGTATAAAAAAGCAAGGGCAGGCCAGATAAAAAATTTTACCGGTATTGACGATGCTTACCAGGCACCCGAAAATCCAGAAATTATAGTTGATACCAATAAAGAAACAGTGGAAGAAAGCTGCCAAAAAGTTATAGCTTATTTAAAAAATAAAAGATACATTTGATTTCTATAATAATGTTAAACAAAACTAAAAATTAACTATGGAAAACGGATACAAACTATCTTATTTAGACAACCTTGAATCTGAAAGCATTCATGTTATGCGGGAAGTCTTTGCTGAATTTGAAAAACCGGTTTTACTTTATTCAATTGGCAAAGATTCAAGCGTGTTACTGCGCCTAGCCCAAAAAGCTTTTTATCCGGGCAAAATTCCTTTTCCCCTAATGCATATCGATACTTCTTATAAATTTGTAGAGATGATTGATTTCAGAGATAAAATCCCTGCCAAAGAAAATGTTAACTTAATTGTCCATAAAAACGACAAATATATTAAAAAAAGAATGCATCCTTCAAAATTCGGAATGGATAAATGTTGTAAATTCTTAAAGACTAAAAGTTTATTAGATGGCCTTTCATCCGGTGGTTTTGACGCCGCGCTTGGAGGCGCCCGCCGGGAAGAAGAACGCTCCCGGGCAAAAGAAAGAATATTTTCTTTTCGTGACCAATTCGGAGCTTGGGACCCTAAAAACCAAAGGCCGGAGCTTTGGAGTATTTATAACGCAAGAATTAATCCTAATGAATCAGTAAGAATATTTCCGCTTTCAAATTGGACAGAATTAGATATCTGGCACTACATAAAGAAAGAAAATATTGAAATTGTACCCCTTTATTTTGCCAAAAAAAGAAAAATCATAAGGCGCGATGGCCTAATACTTTTAGCTGATCAGTTTAACTCGCCTAAAGAAGGTGAAGAAGTTGAGGAAGCAATGGTTAGGTTTAGAACTTTGGGCTGTTCACCCTGTTCGGGAGCAGTTGAATCAGAGGCCGATACTTTAGATAAAATAATCGAAGAAGTAATGATTGCCATGAATTCAGAAAGAGAAAATAGAGCTATAGATTATGAAACAGACGGCTCGATGGAAGAAAAGAAAAAACAAGGCTACTTCTGACAAGGATAAAATATTGTGTATATGGGTAAATGTGTTAATGGGTATATGTGTGTATGTGTACATGGGTAAAAGAGTTGATGAGTTGATGTGGTTGTGCATGAACTCATTTACACTTCTACACTTTTACTCATTAACTAATTGTGTTTATCATAAATAAAAGAAACTAATTATGCATAAAGAAAAAGATTTACTGCGATTAGTTACCGCCGGAAGTATCGACGATGGGAAGTCTACGCTTATTGGCCGGCTTTTATATGAATCAAAAGGGATTTATAAAGATCAGCTTACCTCAATTGAAGATATTGCTAAGAAAAAAGGCGAAAAAGAAATAGATCTTTCTCTTTTAGTCGATGGCCTAAAATCTGAACGGGAACAAGGGATAACTATAGATGTTGCCTATCGTTATTTTTCTACCCAAAAAAGAAAGTTTATTATTGCTGATTCACCCGGCCATGTTCAATATACCAGAAACATGGTAACAGCCGCATCCACTGCTGATTTGGCTGTAATTATCATCGATGCCAGGAAGGGGGTGCTTGAGCAAACTAAACGTCATTCCTTTATTGCAACTCTTCTCGATATTCCTCATATACTTGTATTGGTCAATAAAATGGATTTAGTCGGTTATTCAGAAGATGTTTATGAAAAAATTAAAGAAGACTACCTTCAGTTTGCATCCCGTCTTCCTACTCATGATATCCAAATTAAACCTATTTCTGCTTTGCGCGGAGATATGGTAGTTAAAAAAGGCAATAATATGAACTGGTATGACGGCAGGACTTTTCTACACTATCTAGAAAGCGTAAATATAGTTTCAGATAGAAATTTAATCGATTTTCGTTTTCCGGTTCAAACTGTTATTCGCCCTAATCTTGATTTCCGCGGTTACGCCGGCAGGATTGAATCCGGAGTAATTAAGGTTGGCGATGATATTGCGGTATTGCCTTCGGGTAAAAAGAGCCGAATAAAATCAATTGAAACCTATGACCGAAAATTAGATAAAGCTTTTACTCCCCAATCGGTTGTTTTAACTTTAGAAAATCATATAGATATAAGCAGAGGCGATATGTTAATCAGGCAAAGAAATGTTCCCGAGATTAGAGATGAACTTGAGGCCGAAGTCTGCTGGATGGCTGAAGAACCGATGGAAGAAGGCGGAGAGTATTTAATTAAGCATACTACAAATACAGTGCCTGTAATCTTAAAAGAATTAAGATATAAAATAGATATTAATACTTTACATAGAGAAGAAAAAAAAGAACTGGGTTTAAATGATATCGGACGAGTTATCATAAAGGCCCAAAAACCGATTTTTTTTGACCCTTATGTCAGAAATCACAAAACAGGTTCATTTATAATTATTGACGAATTAACTAATGCCACAGTTGGAGCCGGAATCATCTGGTACCCATCTGCCACCCTCCCCGAAACAGAAAACAGCCAGTAACTAGGGTGCAGTTTGTTTTAATGTTATATATAATATTTCTAAGTAGCATTATTGGGAAGCGAAAGAAACAAATTTTTGAGCGCTTTATGATTTTAGCAGAAAAATAGCGTAAAGAAAATCGACGAGCCCGAAGGCTGGGAGGAGATTTTTAGTTATTTTTCTGCGTTCCCAGATAAAACGTCTAGGAAAAATCATACTGGCGCGAAGAAAATTTCGTTTCTTGAGCATAAAATACAAAAAGTATGTTTTTAAACAATAATCAAATTCAAGAAATACTCAATCAAGTAGAAAAAGCCTCAGCGGCTATCTTAGATATCTATCAATCGGCTGATTTAGAAATCGAAACTAAAAAAGACAATTCTCCCTTAACTTTAGCTGACAAAACTTCCCATGATATATTGGTTACAGAACTAAAGAAACTTTATCCGGATATTCCCATACTTTCAGAAGAAGGCGCAGATATTGCTTATAAGACAAGAAAAAATTGGAAATACTTCTGGGTAATCGATCCTTTAGACGGCACAAAAGAGTTTATCTCAAAAAATGGCGAATTTACAATTAATCTGGCTCTGGTTAAAGATAACCAGCCTATTTTTGGTGTAGTTGCAGCGCCTACTAAAGATATGGTTTATTTTGCTAACCAAGGAAGTGGCGTTTACAAAAAAGAAAACAATAATTCCCCTCAATCAATAAAGGCAAAAGAAAAAACTAATCAGAAAATAGTTGTTGCCAGAACCCGCTCTCATAAAAATCAAAAGGAAGAACTACTTATTTCTAAACTTGGCCAGGCTGAAACTATTCATGCCGGGAGCGCTCTAAAGTTTTGCTTAGTTGCTGAAGGCAAAGCCGATATCTATTTACGCGGCGGCCCAACTATGGAATGGGACACAGCCGCAGGTCAATGCATAGCAGCTGAAGCCGGAGCGAAAACCTACACCATAGACGGTAAACCTTTCCTTTACAACAAAGAGTCTCTCCTAAATCCTGGCCTAATCTGCACCGCAAACCCTGAAATTTTAAATAAGCTTGGAATTCCACCCCCGCGGTGGGATAAAAAAGTTTAAGTTAAAAACACCGCGGGGGTGGAAGAGAAAGGTAAATTTGATGAAAGGATTCTTCACAACAGACAAAAACAATAATCTAATCTACATATTAGATAAACCTGCTAAATGGAAAAAAGAGCATGATTTACCCGACAAAATCAAGCTCACCGGCGCCTGGAAACTGGATAAAAACCACAACTTAGTTTTAAAAACCCAAAAAACAAAAAACTATCCAAAATCTAGCCTTACTCTTTATGGAAAAATCGAAAAAGTAAACTCAGACTATCTATCTTTCCGGCTGAAAAAAAGCAGCATTTCTAACTTAAGTCAAAAGCATTTAATCACCTTAAGAGGCCGCTGGCAGGCCGATAAGTTTAATCGCCTCACCTTTGAAGTTAAGAAAAAAGATAAACCGGACACTTTGCGGTTTAAAAATATCTGGGAAATTAATAAAGCAAATAAAATAACTTATATTTATAAAAGAACCCAGCTTATAACCAAGGAAAAAATCGAAGAATCCATTCAGTTTGACGGTTTTTGGCAGATTGCCAGCAAAAATAAGATTTGTTACCGGCTAAAACATTCAAAAAAATCTCAGTTTGAATTCAGGGCCCATCTTCAGACTCCAAACGTTTATCCCAAAAAAGGCGCTATTAAATATAGAATTGGTGTTGGTTATGGTAAAAAAGGACAAGAAGAAAATCTTAAACTTTACGGCAGTTGGAAATTCAGCCGCAAGCTTGGCCTCTTTTTTGAAGTTGACTATGGAAGAGGCAAATTAAAAAGATACAGCTTTTCCGCCAAAGTCAATTTAACCGATAAAGATAAAATAACCTTCTATCTTCTCGATAGCAGAGGCAGGCCTTTAGGAATAAGAGTAAACTACCAACGAAAGCTATTTGCCAAAAAAGACATAGAATTCTTCACCAAACTATCTAAAAAAGGCAAAAACTATAAAGCCACAGCCGGCCTCAAACTCTATTTTTAAGCAAAGAGTAATAATTAGTAGTTTTATATTTACTACTTATAAGTAGTAAAATAAAGTTGACAAACACCACTAATAAGTAGTATAATTTATATAGGTGGTTGAAAAACTATGAATAATATTAAATATATTAAAAAATGGCAGAAAAAAATAACTTATTTAGTAACTAAAGAGTTTCCGGATTATTATTTAACAGGAGGCACTGCTTTATCTTTTTATTATAACCATCGTTTTTCAGAAGATTTAGATTTTTTTAGTCAGACATATAAAAAGAAGGATCCTAATAAAATAATGGATTTTATAAAGGAAAAAATCGGTTTTAAATTTAAACTTGAAAGAGAGCAAAATTCTCTCAATCTAGTTCCCATGAAAATATATTTTTTGAAGTTAAAAAAAGATTGTGTTTTAAAGATTGATTTTGTCCAGGACTTTGAAGAAAATATTAAAAAAATAAAGCAAGGCCTGCATTCGGTTGATGATATATATTATCGAAAAATATTAGCAGCTATAGGGCAAATTAAAAAACAAGATGCGACAGGCAGAGTAATTCATACTGGCAGGCAAAGCGCAAAAGATCTATTTGATATATATTATTTATCTAAATTTTATTGTAAACTTTCAGACTTTTTCTTTGAATATTTTTCCTATGATAAATGCGAAGCTCTTATAGAATGGTATAGTGG
>JAIPHC010000004.1 GCA_021735405.1 Candidatus Omnitrophota bacterium
TTGAATTTTTAAAAGAAATTATTTGGTGCGGTTTCAGCTGGGCAAATTTAGGCTATTCTCAATTTAATAATCTTTATTTAATTCAGATTGCCGATATCGGCGGCGTAAAATTAATTAGTTTTGTTATAGTATTGGTAAATTTTTTGATTTGGGAAATGATAATTTCCTATAAGAAAAAAATAGAGAAAACAAAAATTTTAAAAAAGCTGATTTTTCTTGTGCTAATATTTACGGCATTGGGGTCTTACTCATTATTCCGTTTTAAAAACACCGAAGCAAAAGAAAAAATAAATGTTACTTTAATACAGCCTAATATTTTAGATAAACAACTTATGGGGCCGGAGGATAAAAATGAGGTTTTAAATAGATTATTGGTTATGGCAAAAAAAGCTCCGGAAGATAATTTAGTGATATTTCCCGAAGCGGCCTGGCCTTATCTTTTAAACAAAGAAAATACTCAACTAATCGGTAATTTTGTAAGCAGCAGCAAAAGAAATATTCTTATCGGCGCCATAACTAAAAAAGAAAAAAGGCATTATAATTCTGCTTTATTTTTTAATAGAAGGGGAAGCTTAATCAAAATCTACGATAAAATAAAATTAGTCCCCTTTGGTGAATATGTTCCTTTAAGAAAATACTTAAAGTTTATCGAGGTTCTAAATAGCATCGGCGATATTACTCCCGGCGATCACGGAGAAAGTTTTTCTTATCAAGGTAAAGATTTTTCTCTTCTTATTTGTTTCGAAGACGTGTTTCCTGATTATGTAGCAAAAGCGGCGGAAAATAAAGATTTTTTGGTAAACATCACCGATGATAGCTGGTTTTATGGAGAGCCTGAAGCAAGCCAGCATTTATCGATTATGGTTTTAAGGGCGGTAGAAAACAGAATACCTATAATCAGGGCGGCAAATAGCGGAATCAGCGGCTGGGTGTCTTTTCAAGGGGATATAACCAAACTAAGAAGAAATAAAAGAAGTTTATTTATTAGAGCCAAAGATGACTTTGAGGTTTTAATTAACAGAGAAAGAAGTTTTTACAATAAAAGAAAAGGATGGTTTGTTTTGCTTTCTTTTCTTTTATTAATAGTTGTATTTTTTAAAGATAAGCTTAACTTTAAGATTAAACGAAAGGGTTGATTTAAGATAAACCTTTGCTATAATTTAGCTTCAATGGATAAAAAAGAAAAAAAGAAGCTGTTGAGAAGAAAAGTTGGCCTCTATTTTATCAAAACTTTTACTTTTTTGGCCGGGGTGGCGCCGCTTAAATTAAATCTTTTCTTAGGTAAAATTTTAGGGTCCTTAGCTTATTTGGTTTTGTCACGCCATCGAAAAATTGCTTTAAATAGCCTTTCGATAGCCTTTCCCGGCTATTCTTTGAGTAAGAGAAAAAGAATTGCCAAACAGTTTTTTGTCTTTATTGCTGAAGGCGGTTTTGAACTTATCTATTACCTTAACAACGTAAAAAAAATCCATAAGTTTGTAAAAATTGACGGCAAAGATTACCTGGATAAAGCCTTAGCCAAAGGCAGGGGGGTGATTTTAATTACGGCTCACTATGGAAACTTTCCTTTGATGAGCCTGCGTCTTGCAGCCGAAGGTTATCCGGTAAATCTTGTAGCCAGGCCGATGCGGGATAAATACGCAGAAGCGCATTTTCATAAATTAAGAACAGATGCCGGAGTAAAAAGCATATCTGTTTATCCGCGCAGAGCCTGTGTGGCCGGAATAATTAACGCTTTAGCTAGAAATGAAATAGTGATAATTCTAATGGATCAAAATTTCGGTACCGGCGGAGTCTGGGTAAAGTTTTTTGATAAATTAGCCGCAACTCCAACCGGGCCGATAATTTTGTCTTTGCGAACCAAAGCGGCTCTAGTTCCTTCCTATATATATAGGCTAAAAGAAAAAGAACATTGTTTAAGGGTGTGCCCTGAAAAAAAATTAGTTTTAGGCAAGGATAAAAATGAAACAATATTAATCAACGCGGCTGAATTTACTAAAATTATCGAAGGTTGGATAAAGGAAAGGCCGGGGCATTGGAGCTGGGTCCACCGGCGCTGGAAATCACGTCCGCCAAAGAACGTAGACGGCAATAAAGTATTTAATAAATAATTAAATCTCCATTGTTATTTAGGTGTTGTAAACGTTTTCTTTTTTGGTAAAATAAAGAAGGTACATCTAACATTTATAATATATAAACAATAAAATAAGCAATGAAAAAAATTCTATTTTTTCTAATCATCTTTTTTGCCCTTCCTTTAGTTTTTGCGGCTTCTGCAGACAGTTATTTGGTAGGAATCGGCGAGGAGTTTTTAAACCAAGGCCGGCTTCGGCAGGCAAAAATTGAATTTCAAAAGGCTCTCCAGGCTAATCCCCAAAACGAAAAAGCAAAAAATTACCTAAAGCAATTGCGCCAAACAGCGGTTAAAAGGGCTCTGGATGAATACTCGCCACAGCAATTGGCTTCCCAAGAAGAGAATTACCGGGAAGAAGCGGAAAGCTATGCTTCCAGGCCAGCTTCTGACAAGAATAAGAAGAAAAAGTCTAACTTTTCTTTAAAGGGGGATTACCAATTAAGTTTTGGCGTTGAATCAGGCGAAACTATTTGGAAAAGAGCTAATGCTGATTTAAATGAAGAAAATTGGCGTATTCTTGACGACGACGCTTACAACCGCCGGGAAAACACCTTTGATCCGGCAGTTTTTAGCCGATTGTCGTTTCAGCTGGATTACCCCCAAGAGCAGGGATGGAGTTTTCACAGCAATTTTGATATTAGCCCTTGGAGTTTTATCGGGAAAACAAATAAAATAACCGTTGACGGCGTAGGCGGAGACAGCGCAGATGTGCAGTTTCTGTATTGGTCCAATAGCCGTTATACTGTAAACCAATCGGTAAATAGCAATTTGAATGCGGATTCGTTTAATTTGCCGGAGATAAAAGTTGTTGACGGCAAGACTCACCCGGTAGCTATTACCAGTATGTGGGGCAATATTTTTAATATCCCCGCGCTGGAAATCAAACGTGATTTTTGGCCGCTTAGGGAATTGAGTTTCAGCTATAACGGTGATCCCCTTAGCCTTAAGGTTTTTCCGGCCGCTTTAGAGAGCGAAGATTATATTTCGGATGACCCGCTTAAAATTACCGGAAACAGGACTTATTGGGAAGAATCTCAATGGATAGTAAATTGGGAGCCGGGAAATTTTAACTCCGGCGCGGCGCCGGCCGGATACCATAAGGGAAGTTTTGACGATGCTTTAGCCTATTATACCCGGGATTCCTACGGAAATCGCCTTACCGCTTTACGCGGTTTTTCCCTTAATTATGATTTAGAAGGCGCAAATATTGATTTTACCGCAGCTTCTCCTAAAGAGCTATGGCAGGATTATGATAGTTTTAATACCTGGTCGTCTGCTTTGCGGGCAAAATATTTGAATTTAGATAATATTGTTTTAGGGTTTACCTACGGCGGAAAGTTCGGTTATAATCAAAGGTCTTTAGATCTTTCCAACAATGTATTTGGCTTGGACGCAAATATCGGCCTCGGAACCAACAGCGAACTTTTGCTTGAAGGGCTTACTTCTTATACTGAAACCGACAGGACTTCAGACTATGAAACCGAAAAACACGGCAACGCTTTTCACCTTAGTTTAGTGAATTCTTCCGGCCCGGTTTTTAGGAAAAATTATTTTGGCGTAAACCCTCGCAAGAATGAATCTTTTTATAAACTTAGGCTGTCTTTGACCCATATGGACCAAGGCTTTGAAAGCGCTTTAGCCAGTTACCGCCAGACCAGAGATGATGAATATTGGTCAAGGCATATTACTTTCCGCAAGCCTTTTCAGTCTTACCGGAGGGCGGGGCTGTACGGCCCTTCATTGGCTTGGGATGATATTAAACCTTTTAGGATTGGAGACGGCATCGATTACGGCAGAGACGTGATTAGCCTGCGGGTTGAATGGGAAAATCTTTTTGATGACAGGTTAGACGCATTATTCGATGTCCGCAATGTCCACGATGTAGATGGTAAATTTATCGAAAATGTAGCCAGGCTGGAAGGCCAATTCGATTTAACTGATAAACTCACCACAAAATTTTTAGGCATTTATCAAAAGATGCCGGATACAATCGAAGGCATTGATCCTTTTGTTTTCGATCCTCAAACCGGAGACTACTACAACAACGACCAAGTAGAAGACGGTAAAGACCCTTCTTTAAAGACGGTCGGCTTGGGCGCTAATTATGATTTCTTTAAGTGGCTTAATTTAAACTTTACCTGGGAACGTTCCAATGACGTAACTTTAGCTTATGACAATTTTCCCCGGAGTATTTTAAATAATGTAGATTGGTGGACCACCGTTACCAGTGAAGGAAAAACTTTCTGGGAAGAAGTCCATCAACTTTATAACAACCAGTATTTTCCTTTACCCCCTTATCCTTATTTTGATATTTTTAAAGTAGGCTTAGGCTTTAGGCCCACAGACAAAGTTAATATTTATCTGGATTATACCCGGAATGAATACAACTGGGCTCAAATTATCGATGAGAATATGAACCATATCGGAATTTCTACAAGTTATCTTCCTACCGAAAAAATAAGTTTTTATCTCAGGTATGTATATTCGAGAGCTAATGATTTATCTGAATTGAATGAAGATTCACGAGTAGTAAAACGTACTCATCATACAGTTTTTTCTGAAGTAAGGTTTAGGTTAGAAGAAACTAGTGAGTTGATTGCTCAGTACGGGGTGGGGAATTCAGGCGGAATTTTAGAATCGACTTATACTCCCTTTGGGGGAGGAGTACCGACTTTAGATACTCAACATATTTTTAGAGTTTATTACAGAAAAAAGTTTTAATATTTCATAAATTATTATAACAATTTTCTTTACAGAAATAAACGCTGATGCTATAATTAAAAAAATAGCAAAACGATAAAAAAAGGGGAGGCTTTAATGGATAAAGCAAAAATCGTTCCTATAGTTTTATTGATTATTATTTTGGGAGTTGGGTTTGTAGCTTATAATTTTTATGTACAGAATATACAAATAAAACAAAACAACCAGGAATTAGAAAGTCTTAATAATTCTTTGCAGGAAGAAAAAAATGTTTTAGAGCAAAGGAATCAAAGAAGCCGGGAAAAAAATAGAGAGTTAAACGAAAGGCTTAGTTCTATAAACAAAGAGCTTTCCCGGATTGAAGAAGAAAATAACGAGCTAGAAAGCAGGTACCGCCAGGTGGCCCGGGAAAGAGACCAGTTAGCCGATAAACTTAAAGAAAGGCCGAAAGAGGTTCAGGTTAAAGAAGCGCCTAAGGTTACCAAGGCAGAAAGAAGCGATGATTATTGGGCAGATTTTATCCAGAAAAAAGCTGAGTTAGAAGCTAAGGTCGACGAGCTTCAGAAGAAAGTTCTCAATACCCAAAGCGAGCTCGCAAAGATAAAGAGAGAAAATGAAGAGATGTCTTTAGAGCTGGATAAATACGAACAAAAAAGCGAAGAATTAAAACAGAAAATTGAGAATAAACAAAGAGCCTTACGGGTTATAAGCATGGATTTGGTAGCCGAGCGCGAAGAAAGGGGCCAGGCGGTAGAAGAAGTTAAAAAATTAAGAAATAAAAATTCCAGTTTAAAAAGGGAATTAATAGTTATAAATAGGCAGAAAGGTAAATTGCAGGACAGGCTTAAAGAAACTCTAGAGAAGAAAAATATGCTGGAAGAAAAACTAGTTAACGCCGAAAGCATTTTACGCGAAAAAAGTTTAGATTTTAAAGATTTGCAAACTGATTTAACCCAGACTATAAAAGAAGGTAAAAAGGCAACTGCCGGCGAGTCTAGCTCGGTAGAGCTGCCTCCTATCGTGGTAAGTTCAGATTCTTCGATTGCAAGCGGGTTGAAGGGAGAAATTATTGCGGTTAATTCTCCGGAGAGTTTTGTGGTTTTTGATTTAGGCGAAGCTTCGGGGGTAAGGCCAGGCGCTTTACTTAAGGTTATGAGGGGCAATCGTGAAATTGCAACCGTAGAGGTAATTGAAACCCGGAAAAATATATCCGCAGCAGACATAAAGGAAGTTGTGGGCGGTTTCAATATCCAGGAAGGGGATATTATAATCAGTAGATAGGTTTTTGTGTCTTCATCTAAAGTTACCATCAAAGAAGTAGCTAAAAGGGCCGGTGTTTCGATTGCCACTGTTTCCCGCTACATCAACAAATCTCTCCATTTACGCGAAGAAAATCGTTCTAAAATCGAAAAAGCTATCAAGGAGCTTGATTACCGGCCTTTGGTTTATGCCCGCCGTTTAGCCGGAGGAAAGCTTAACACTTTTGGTTTAATCATTCCAGGCTATGAAGGTATATTTTATTCTTTTTACGCTTTAAAAATCATCAGAGAAGTGGCTGCGGCTTTGGACGAAAAAGAAATAGATATGCATCTTAATATTTACCGGGATAGAGATATTTTTAATTCGTCCTTGGTAGACGGGGTTATCATGGCAGATTTAATTTCCAACAAAGATCAGCTTTTAAGGTTGAAAAAAGAAGGTGTCCCCGTTGTGGTAATAAACAGAAAGCTTTCCGATGAAAATATAAATTTTGTCGCAGTTGATAACCATAAAGGCGCATATGAAGCTACCGAGTTTCTGATTAATCATGGACATAAAAAAATTGTTCATTTGGCCGGAGATACCGAGGTTCAATGCGCTCGCCAGAGAATAGACGGTTTTAAAGCAGCTTTAAAAAAGAATGGAATAAAAGAGAGGCCGAATTCTATTTGCTTAACGAATTTTTCCCGGGCTAAAGCCAGAGAGGAGCTTAATAAACTATTTTCTTCAAAAGAGTTTCCTACTGCTATTTTTTGCTGCAGTGATGAAGTGGCCAGTGAAGTTTTAAATTTTGCCGATGAAAATTCGATAGCAATTCCGGAACGGTTAAGCGTTATAGGCTTTGATGATAATCCTAACATTTCTTTCCAAAATATGATGTTAACTACTGTACGCCAGCCATTGGCCCAAATGGCTAAAGAAGCTGTTAAGATATTAAAACAAAATATCGATAAAGAAATATCCCCCCGGAAAGTTATTCTTGAGCCTAAGCTTGTTATTCGAGATACAGTAGGCTTTCAAAAATAGCTTAAAAAAAGGTTTTTTAAAAAAGATATTTTCTATATGTTGTATAGTTTTTGCTAAAAATACACAATATTTGGTATTTTTCTTGACACATTTTTATTTTTGTGATATAAAGTTTTACCGTTTCAATCCATTCAACCAGGCAAAAAATCTTTAGTTCACTTAACAATATTTTTTAAATAAATCAAACGTGGAGGAGGCAGTCATGGATCAGAAGTTAGGTTTTTCTGAAAATGCTATCGTTGTCTTAAAGAGAAGATATTTGAGAAAAGATAACAAGGGCCGGATAGTTGAAAATCCTAAGCAGATGCTTGAACGTGTGGCTAAGGCTGTTGCGTCGGTTGAACAAAAATACGGAGTCAGCCGGGAAGAAGCCAGAGATGTAGAAAATGTTTTTTTTCAAGTTATGAAAAATTTAGAATTTATGCCTAATTCGCCTACTCTGATGAATGCGGGAAAAGAATTAGGGCAATTGTCTGCTTGTTTTGTCGTTCCGGTAGAGGATTCGATGGAGTCTATTTTTGACGCGATAAAATCGACTGCGCTTATTCATAAAACCGGCGGCGGCACCGGTTTTAGTTTTTCCCGGCTGCGCCCCCAAAGCAGTGTGGTAAAAACTACCGGAGGGGTGGCTTCAGGCCCGGTGTCTTTTATGAAAGTTTTTGATTCGGCGACGCAGGCGGTTAAGCAAGGCGGCACAAGGCGCGGCGCAAATATGGGAATTCTGCGGGTAGACCATCCTGATATTTTAAGTTTTATTGAATGTAAAGCTAACGACGGTGATATATCTAATTTTAATATTTCAGTGGCAATCACCGACGACTTTATAGAAAAAGTTTTAGCCGGCCAAAAATATGATTTAATTAATCCTAAAAATAAAAAAGTGGTAGGAAGCCTGGACGCGGCCGAGGTGTTTAACCGGATAGCCGAATGCGCTTATAATAACGGAGAGCCGGGAATAGTATTTATAGATAAAATAAATAAAGATAATCCCACTCCAAACCTTGGGGAAGTCGAAAGCACCAACCCATGTGTTAGTGCAGATACCTTTGTATCTACAGAAAAGGGGCTTATGCGGATAAAAGATATCGCTAAAAAATATCCTAAAGGGGGGCTAAAGATTTTTGTAGATCAGTCTGTTTTAGATTTACAATATGGTGGCCTTGATGATAATGTGGCAGTTGAAACAAAAAGAAAGTGTAGTCTTTATGCCATTTCTAGGGCGTTTAAAACAGGAGTTAGAAATACTTATCGCATTACCACTGATTCGGGATATCAATTGATAGCTACTCCCGATCACAAGATTATGACTAATCGTGGTTGGGTAGAAGTTAAAGATTTGAAAATAAACAAAGATATAATTTTTGTTCAACCTCAGGCAGGTGTATTTAATTCAGATTATCGTTTACCGTTTAAGGTAGAAAATACATATAAGGGGGAAAACGGCATTATTTATAAAACGAATTTACCTAATTGTTGGTCTAAAGAATTAAGCCAGGTTTTGGGTTATTTGATAGGTGACGGATGGTTGCGAGAAGGTGATAAAGATTGCCGGATTGGTCTTACTTTTGGAAAAAATGATAAAGAATTACTATTTTATTTTAAATCTGTGATGAATAATTTTTATGGGAAATCTATCCAAGAGATTAAGAGAGCAAATAAGGTTTGGCATCTTTCGTATCATAGTAAATATTTTGTAGACTTTTTTAAAAAACTGGGCGTTGAACCTCAACTATCTGATAAAAAGAAAATTCCTAATAGTATTTTTACAGCTCCTAAAGAAATAGTTATAGGGTTTCTTCAAGGTTTGTTTAGTGCCGATGGTACAGTAAGAGATAATTCTAAATCTAATAGCTCTTGGGTTGCTTTAAGCTCAAAAAGTAAAAGATTACTTTTGGATACTCAGTTATTGCTACTTCAGTTAAATATAAGAAGTAAAATTTTTGATCGTAGCAGACCACTTAGAAAAGGAATGTTTCCTTATATAGATAAAAACGGAAAATTAAAATCATATCAATGTGACGGAAGATTGTATGAATTAGGAATATTCGGGGCGAGCCGAGAAAAATTTAGGAAATTTGTAGGTTTTTTAAATAGAAGTAAAATAGAAAAATTGGATAATGTACAATTTAAAAATTTCAGAAAAGAACGATTTATAGAAAAAATCAAAGAAGTTAAATTTACTGGCAAAAAGGAAGTGTTTGATTTAACCGAGCCTTTTTCTCACTCTATGATTAATAATGGGTTAATAGTTCATCAATGCGGCGAACAACCTCTGCTTCCTTATGAAAGCTGTAACTTAGGCTCTATAAACCTGTATAAGATGCTTAAGAAAGACGGCCAGGGTTTTAAGGTCGATTGGGAGAAGCTTAAAAATATTGTCGGAATCAGCGTCCGGTTTTTAGATAATGTTATCGACGCTAACAAGTTTCCTTTGCCGCAAATTACTGAAAATACAAGAAAAACCAGAAAGGTCGGGTTAGGCATTATGGGATGGGCCACGATGCTTGGATTTTTAGAAATACCTTATGACAGCAAAGAAGCTATCGATTTAGCTAAAAAGTTGATGAGCTTTATCCAAAAAGAGGCTCAAAAAGTTTCTGTTGGATTAGCTAAAAAGAAAGGTGAATTCCCTACCTGGGAAGGCAGCCGGTGGCAGAAGGAAGGGGTAAGAATCAGGAATGCCACTTTAACTACTATCGCTCCAACCGGAACGATAAGTATTATCAGCGGGCCTACTTCTTCGGGAATAGAACCTAATTTTTTCTTGTCCTATTTTCGTAATGTTTTAGACGGGGAAAAATTGTTAGAGGTTGACCCCGCTTTTGAGTACTATGCGAAAAAGAAAGGATTTTATTCAAAAGAACTTATGAAAAAAATTGCATCCGGTATGAGTATTCAAAAAATTGATGAAGTCCCGGATGAAGCTAAACGGATATTTAAAACGGCTATGGATATTTCTTCTTTTTGGCATATAAAAATGCAGGCCGCTTTTCAGGAATATACCGATAATGCTGTTTCTAAAACAATCAATCTTGCCTCTAGCGCCGAACTGGATGATGTAAAGGAGTCATACCTGCTGGCTTATAAGCTAAACTGCAAGGGGCTTACGGTCTATAGAGATGGGAGCAGGAGCGGGCAGGTTTTAACTATTAATAAAAAAGATGAAAAAGGAGAAAAAAAAGAACCGGGCCAGAAAAAGGAAGGATTTGTCCCTTATCCGAAACCTAGGCCGGAGGTGATTTTGGGTACGACAACTAAGGTTACCACAGGCTGCGGTAATTTGTATATTACTCTCAATCAAGACGAAAACGGCCATTTTTTTGAAGTATTTACTCAAATGGGCAAAGCCGGCGGCTGCGCTGCTTCTCAGCTTGAAGCTGTGGGCCGGTTAGTTTCTCTTGCTTTGCGGGGAGGAATCGATATTAAAGTTATAGTGGAGCAGCTTAAAGGTATCAGGTGCCCTTCTCCTTCCTGGGATAAGGGGAAAAAGATATTTTCTTGTTCGGATGCTATTTCACGGGTGCTGGAGAAAAGGGCGGTAGACCAGAAAAGGAAAACTGAAGACGAAAAGAAAGAGGCAGATTTGCCTTCCCAGGAAGCCAGCTTGGTTGAATCGGGTAAAAGCAGCGAATCGGTGAAAAAAGAGATAAAATCAGCAGGGGTTTCGCATAATGTGGTGGGAGTTTGCCCGGACTGTGGTTTTGCCCTCCGGCATCAGGAAGGCTGCCTTCTTTGTGACGCTTGTGGTTATTCTAAATGTTAATTAACAATAAGTGGTATTTGTAACATAACCCTGTTGAATACTGGATACAATTATTCAACAGGGTTATTTTTCGATATGAAACCGGAAGAAAAGATTATCAGTTATTTTAGCGCTTTAAAGCAGAAAAAAATAATAGGGCCGTCTTATATCTTTATAGGTGAAAATCTTTCGCTTATCGGACGGTTGTTAAAAATAATAAATTGTCAGGAAACGAGTAAGTATTGCGGCCAGTGCTGGAGCTGCAAAAGGCTCGATGACTTTAAGCACCCGGACCTATTGGTTGTTGAGCCGGAAGGAGTAAGCATAAAGATCAACCAAATAAGGCAAGCCATTCGGTTTTTATCCAGGAGTAGTTATCTTGCGCCTAAAAAAATTTTGCTGGTTAAAGACGCTCAAAAATTAACCGCCGAAGCCGCTAATCTTTTTTTAAAAACTTTAGAAGAACCGCCTAACAATTCTTTTATCGGCCTTATTTGCCCTAAATTAGAGGATATATTGCCTACGATTATTTCTCGTTGCCGAAAGATATATTTGCCTTATCTTGAAAATAAGGCTATTAAATCCGAAGATGATGTCGAGGCTATATTAAGAAGTGGTTATTTTGGCTCGCAAAAGAGAAAAGATTTTTCTTTATTTTTAGAGAGTCTTATTATATTATTACATAAACGCCTAAAGAGCAAAATAAGTTATGCCGGCCAGCCAGGAAGCGGTTTTTTGTCGAGCTTAGATTTTAAGGAGACAATAACTGCTTTAGAGAATTTATTTAAAATTTATCAGGCTTCTGGGACGGTTAATATAAATTTAGCTATAAATTTAATTAAAATGGGGTTGAAATGCAGTTAGTATTGGTAAGGTTAAGAGAAGCAGGGCAGTTGACTACTTATAAGTCAGATTTGTCTATAAAAGTTCATGATTATGTTGTGGTAGAAGCCGATAGAGGCAAAGATTATGGAGAAGTGCTTGAAATAAATGAAGTAGAACAGTTCTTTCCCGCCAAAAAGGCTAATAGTTACAAAAATGTTATCAGAAAAATGTTAGAGCAGGATAAAAAGATACTTACGGTGAACCAAAAAGAAGCGCAAGACGCTATGAAGCTTTGCCAGCGAAAAATAAAAGACTATAATCTAGCTATGAAATTAGTAGATACAGAGTATTCTTTCGATAAGAAAAAACTTATTTTTTATTTTATTTCCGAGAAAAGAGTTGATTTTCGCGAGCTGGTTAAAGAGCTGGCAAAAGTATTTAAAGTAAGGATTGAGATGCGCCAGATTGGCGCACGGGACGAAGCCAAATTATTTGGTGGGTTTGGCCCGTGCGGGCAGCAACTTTGCTGCTGCCGTTTTTTGAAAAATTTTGAACCGGTTACTATGAAAATGGCAAAACTTCAAAAACTTCCTTTAGGTTCGGGAAAAATTTCTGGTATATGCGGAAGGTTAATGTGTTGTTTATCTTATGAACATAAAATTTATAAAAGCTTATCTAAAAATCTACCCAAAGAAGGGCAGCGAATTACCACCAAGCAGGGCAAAGGGAAGGTAATTTCGGTCAATGTCTTAAAAAGAATTGTTTATCTCGAGACAGAAGATAACAGAATAGAGAAAGCGCAATTTTAAGAAATGAAAAAATTTTATTTAACTTCGCCTATCTATTACGTAAACGCTAATCCTCATATTGGCCATGCTTATACAAATATTATTTGTGACTGCCTGGCGCGTTTTAGGAGAATTAAAGGCGAAAACGTATTTTTTCTCACCGGCACCGATGAGCATGGTGAAAAAATCCAAAAAGCGGCTAAAGCAGAAGGTGTTAGTATTGATAATTTTATCGATAACAAGGTAGATGTTTTCAAGCGCTTGTGGCCAAAGCTTAATGTAGCCTATGACTTTTTTATCCGTACTAGCTGGCAGCAGCATTGTGAAGTGGTTAGAAAAGTTATAGAAAAGCTTTATGAAAAAGGAGATATTTATAAATCGAAATACAGCGCTTTTTATTGTATTGGTTGTGAAACTTTCTGGACTAACTTACAGCTTATCGATAACGGTAAATGCCCTGAATGCCGGCGGCAAACAGAAAAAATAGAAGAAGAAAACTATTTTTTTAAATTGTCTAAATACCAACGTTGGTTCAAAGAGTACCTAGAGGAAAATCCTGAATTTATCCGGCCTAAAATTCGTTACAATGAAGTAAAAAAGTTTTTAGACGGCCATCCTTTGACCGACCTCTGTATATCCCGGCCGAAAAAAAGAATTTCCTGGGGGATAGATTTGCCTATAGATAAAAATTATGTCGTTTATGTGTGGTTTGATGCTTTAATCAATTATATCAGCGGGATAGGTTATGGAACCGACCAAAAGAGATTTAATACATTTTGGCCGGCAGATATACATTTTATCGGAAAAGATATTTTAAGGCATCATGCAATTTTTTGGCCGATTATGCTAAAAGCCTTGAGCCTGGAAATTCCCGGATGTATTTTTGCCCACGGGTGGTGGAAGATAAAAGAAGAAAAAATTTCTAAATCAAGAGGCAATATAGTAAATCCTTTTGGCCTAATCAAGCAATTAAGCAAGCTTTTAGGCACTGATGACGGCCTGTCAGCCGATGCATTCAGATATTTTTTAATGCGGGAAATCCCGGTAGGGGCAGATGGTAATTTTTCTTTAGAAATTTTAATCGACCGTATTAACTCTGACCTTGCTAACGATTTAGGCAATCTTATCTACCGCAGTATTAATATGGTTCAGAAATATAATAACGGAAGGGTTGATTTTCCCGGAGGAGCTATGCCTTCTGAATTCAAGCAAAGCATTCTTAATTTAGAAAAAAATTATGATGATTTTATGTCTGAAGGCCTGTTTTCCAAAGCCTTAGACAGCCTTTTTGAGTTTATTGGAATCATTAATAAATATATCGAAACCACTAAGCCTTGGAATTTAAAAAAAGAGAAAAAAGAAAAAGAGTTGCTTTCTTTTCTTTACGCTCTCTGTGAAGGAATTCGGATTATTTCAATTTACCTTTATCCAATTATGCCAAAGACTTCTTTTTCGATTCAAAAACAGCTGGGGGTAAAGGATGTTTCTTTTTCTGGCAAAAAACTTAAATGGGGCAGTGAAAGCCGATTTTTAATAAAAAAAGAAAAGCCGCTTTTTCCTAGAGTCGATGTTAGTTGATGCGCATTGTCATTTTAATTCATTACCAGAAAATATTACCGGGAAAGTTGCCGATTGGTTTACTGCTGCCGGCAATAAAATCATCGATTCGAGTATAGATTTAGAAACCAGCCGGAATTCTTTCCAGTTTTCAAAAAGGCACTCTTTTGTATACAATTCTTTAGGCTTTCATCCTTTTTACTATAACGATTTTTCTTTTGAAATTTATCAAGAATATAAAAATATTCTAAAAAGAAACAATAAAGTTGTTGCTTTAGGAGAAATTGGCTTGGATTACAAGGCAAAGATGCCGCTTGCGGGCCAGGAGGAAATATTGAAAAAATGGCTGAATCTGGCAAAAGAAAATGATTTGACTGTATTGATTCATCATCGCCTGGATAGAAGTAATTGGTATAGCCGCAAATATCCCAAGCAGCCGAGGATTTTAGCTGTTTTAGATAATTATTTCTCTGACTATCGGAATGTAGTGTTTCATTGTTTCTCTTATTCTCCCGCTTTCCTAAAGCAGGTGGTAGGCAGGGGAGGGTTTGTTTCTTTTTCGCTTAATTTGCTAAGGGGGGATAAGGAGATTATAAAATCCTTAAAAGAGTGCCCGCTGGAAAATCTGCTTTTAGAGACAGATTCTCCTTATATGAGGGTTAAAGGTAAATCTTCCAGCCCTTTAGATATCAGGTCGGTTTATTCTTATGCTTCAGAAGCCAAAAATATTTCCAGTAAAGACCTTGAGGATAAAGTTTTAGTTAATATAGAAAAAGTTTTTAAAAAGATGAGGTAAAAATGAAATCAATAAAATTTAAAAATAAAAAATTATTCTATCTTGACCAGACAAAACTTCCCGGCCAAGAAGTTTGGAAAAGTTGTAAAACTATAAAATCAGGCTGGAAAGCAATAAAAGAACTTCGAGTTCGAGGAGCACCGTTAATTGGTGTTTTTGCGGCATATTCTATTTGCGTTCACCTAGATAAGTGTTCTGACAAGAAAGCAATTTTTTTTAATCAATTTAAAAAAGCACTTGATTATCTTAAATCAGCCCGGCCTACCGCAGTAAATTTATTTTGGGCTTTGGATAGGTTAGATAAGGCTGTTTCTGAAAATAAAGATAAAACTGTTAAACAGATTAAAGAAATAATTATAAAAGAAGCCAAGCTTATACATCGAGAAGATATTTCAACCTGTGAAAAGCTGGCAGATTTTGGCGCAGCTTTAATAAAAAATAACGAAAATATTTTGACTCATTGTAATACAGGATTCTTAGCTACTTCGGGCCAAGGAACTGCTTTAGGGGTAATTTTTAAAACAAAACAACAGGGAAAAAATCCAACAGTTTATATCGATGAAACCCGCCCCCTTCTTCAGGGAGCGCGTTTAACAGCTTGGGAATTAAGCAAAAAAAAGATAAAATCATTTTTGATTACCGACAACAGCGCCGCGTTTTTAATGCAAAATAAAATGATAGATAGTATTATTGTCGGCGCCGATAGGATTGCTGCGTCCGGAGATACAGCCAATAAAATCGGTACTTATAATTTAGCTGTTTTGGCTGATTATCATAATATTCCTTTTTATGTCGCGGCGCCCCAAAGCACCTTTGATTTAAGCTTACAAAAAGGAGAAGATATAGTCATTGAAAAAAGAGACGGAGTGGAAGTAAAAAAAGTTTTAGGCGGAGATTTTATTTGCCCGGCTGAAACAAAAGCTCTTAATTTTGCTTTTGATCTCACTCCTTCCGGATTGATAACAGCTATTATAACCGATAAGGGAGTAATCTATCCGCCTTATAAAAAAAATATTAAAAGATTAATTAAATGGTAATAATTTCAGAATCTGTTTCTCAGACAAAAAAAATAGGCGGGAAGTTTTCCAAGTTTTTAGAAAGGCAGGATATAGTATTGCTAAAAGGGCAGCTAGGCGCAGGCAAGACTACATTTGTTAAAGGGGTGCTAGAGGGATTAGGTTATAAAAAGTTAGTTTTAAGCCCTTCGTTTACTTTGGTTAGAAGCTATAAAACCGGTACAATATTGGTTAATCATATAGATTTATACCGGCTCAGTAAGAAAAACCTTAATTCTATAGATATCGAGGAATATTTATACAATAAAGATAGTATTTCGATTATTGAATGGGGTAAAAAAATAGAACCTTATTTAGAAAAATATTTTATAGTTGATTTTTCGTTTGTGAATATGGAAAAAAGAAAACTATCGATTTCTCAAAAGGGTTATAAGAGAAACTTAAAAATAGAATTATGAATATATTAGCGCTGGATTGTTCTTCAAAGAAGTTATCTTATAGTATTGTAAAAAATGACGGCCTCATTTATCAATATGACCGGGTTGTTGATAGAGGGGCGTCTTTTTTTATCGTTAAATTAGAAAAAACCCTTAAAAATCTATCGATGCAGATAAGAGATTTTGATCTTTTTGCAATAGGTTCCGGCCCGGGCTCTTTTACCGGCCTGCGTGTTTCTTTTAGCATAGTTAAAGCCTTTGCTTTGGCAGCTAAAAAACCTGTATTTTGGCAAAATAGTTTTTTTGCTTGCGCCTATCCTTTTTGGCGGAAGGAAGGTAAAGTCGCCGTTGTCGCCGATGCTAAAAAAAATCTTGTTTATGCCGGTTTCTTTGTTTCCAGCAAAAGGGGTTTAAGGCAAAAATCTGGGCCTAAGCTGATGAAACTAAAAGATTGTTTGGAAAAAGGAAAAGATTATTTATTCATAACTTATGATTCTCATTTACGTAAAGAGGCTAAAGCAATAAAGAAAGATATTAGGTTTTATCAAAAAAATATATACCCGCGGGCTAAATACTTTATTGATAATAATAATTTTGATAGAATGAGTTATGATTTAAAAAAATTAAAACCGTTATACCTGCATTCGATGGATTGCCAGGTAAGAAAAGGTAGGTAAATATGCGGCGCCAGGTTTGGGTCAATATCGATTTAGAAGCGCTTTCTGCTAATGTTAGAAAAATTAAAAGTATCGTAGGCAGTTCCGTAAAGATTCTGGCTGTTTTAAAGCAGTCTGCATATGGCCACGGGATTATTCCCGTAGCCCGGAAGCTTTATGAGGAAGGTGTTGATGTTTTTGGCGTAGGCAGTATCGGTGAAGCCATACAGCTTAGAGAAGACGGCTACCAGGGCCAGATAATCTTGCTTAGTATAGTTTCTAAAGGGCTGGCATCTTTTTTTATCCGCTTTGGCATAACTCCGACTGTTGTGGATTTAAGCTTTGCTCGGGAATTAGACCGTCAAGCTAAAAAAATCAAAAGGGTTATTCCCGTTCATATAAAAGTAGATACCGGGATGGGCCGGCTGGGCTTTTATCCGGATCAAATATATCCTTTTTTAGAAAAAATAAAAAAATTCTCCTCGCTTTCTTTAGAAGGCCTCTACACACATTTTCCCGTAGCCGATACTAATTCTAACTTTACTAACCGGCAGTTAAATATTTTTCAAAAATTAATTAAAGATTTAAAAAGACAGAATATAAGCTTTAACTATTATCATAGCGCAAATAGTTTGGGGGTGATTAACTATCCAAATTCTTATTTAAATATGGTTAGGCCGGGGCTTATCCTTTATGGCATTAAACCGTCTGCCGATTCAGGGCTGGAATTAAAACCGGTTTTAAGTTTTAAGGCAAGAATAATTTTTATTAAGGAGATATCTCCCGGAAAAACTGTAGGTTATGGTTCAGAATTCGTGGCAAAAAAACATACAAGAATTGCAACAGTTTCTGTGGGTTATGCTGATGGGTATCCTTGGGCTTTATCAAATTGCGCTAAAGTATTAATTAAAGGGAAGGTGTTTAACATTGCCGGCCGGGTCTGTATGGATCATATTATGATTGATTTAGGCCAAGATAAAGGAATTAAAAAAGGAGATATCGTTACTTTGATTGGTAAAGGCCAAGATAGAGATATAAAAGCCGAAGATTTAGCTGCTTGGGCTCAAACTATCCCCTATGAAATCGTAACCCGTATATCCAGAGAAATACCCCGCCATTATTCAGCCAAGTCAACGAATTAAAAATAAGCCGGTTATTCCTATGCTCAGGAAAAAAAGCGGCGCTAGCCAGGCGGAGAAGACAGGGAGGATCATTCCCGACTTGCCTAAAGCAATACTGATTGAATCAGTTAAAGAATAAACAAGTGAAAAAATCAATCCGATTCCCACGGCTGCAAAAGCAGCCTTTCTTTTTTTTATCTCCAGGGCAATCGGCAGAGAGCCGATAATTAAGAATAAGTGGGAAAACGGGGAAGCTATTTTTTTATAGAAATCAATTTTTAGATTTTTAAGAAGTTTTCCTCTGGTAATATTTTCCAGGTCATCAATTTGTTCTTTTAGCTTTTTGAGCGGGGAAAATTGGATAAACATGCTTTTTTCAAATACAAGCTCATTTGGTTTTTTTGATAAAGTAATAGGTTTTTTTTCTATAATCAGAGGGGTTTTCCTTTGTTCCCTACTGCTTTCGAGATTGGTTTCTACTATATTGTAGCCTATCCATTTTCCTTCTTGATATTTTATCGATTTACAATGAATTTTTTCTAAAAGCTTTCCTTCGTTAGTTTGTTTAAAAATTATCACATTTTTTAGTTTTTTTTCTTGCGGGAGAAAAACTTCGATAAAAAAAAGGGAATTTCCTGAGCTAAAGGCCAGGTTTCTTATTTCCGATTTTTTACTTTCTTTTTCAATGTATCGGGTTTTTATTTTTTGCATTTGTGTCTGCGACCTTATGAGCATCTTTTCTTGCAGGAAGAAAACAAAGCAAGATATAAAGAGAGCCAGGAAAATAGCCGGATAAGCCATCCTTAAGGTGCTTATACCGGAGGCGCGGATACTTATTAATTCATTGTTTTTGGCTAGATTACTGTAGGTATAGAGTGAACTCATTAAAAGGGCCAGCGGGCTTACTCTTAAAACTATCAGCGGCAGGTAAAAAAGATAGTATTTGGCAACGATAATTAAAGAGGGTTTATTTTGTAATATATCAGAAAGAGTAGAAAACAGGTCTATTAAGATGTGCAGGCCGGTAAATAAAAAAAGGATGAATAAGTAAGAAAGTGTAATATTTCTTAAGATATATTTATCTAAAATTCGCATATTTGTAAAAAAGGAAAATACCTGCCAGCGTTACCACTATATTCGGCAGCCACATAGCCAAGAGAGGCGGCAGGATATGATATTCGGTTAAGGTTTCACCAAGAAGGAAAAACAGATAATAAATACCCGCGGTTGAAGCTGCTACTATGAAATTTATTGATTTTTCTCTGTGCTTTATTATCATCGAAACTCCAAACCCTAAGATAACGAATGCAAGCGGAGCAAAAGAAAAGCTTACTCTTCGATGAAATTCCGATAAAAACTCGAAAGGAATTTCTGCTTTCTTATTGTCGGGAATTTTTTTCCGGAGGGTATTTATCTTTTTTTGCAGTTCTTCTAAACGCATGTCTTTAGGTTTTTTTTTAATTATTGTTTCTTTATCTTTTTGAATCGGCAGATCCATAAAAAAACGTTTAAAATTAAGCCGGTAGGGCCCGGTTGCGCTGCTGGTATCGGCGATATCCCGGAAACCCTGCTCAAGTTTTATTTTTAGGATATTTTTATCCACGATAAATTTACCTCTTTTTGCGAAGGTTATCTCAGTTATATCTTCGTCTTTGTTTGTTTTATAGATGTAGATATTCTTTAGATTTTGATTATTTTTATCGGTAACATAGAGAATATGATCTTTAAACTCATCTAAAAAGACTCCGGGCTCTATAAGCGCCGGCAGATTTTTCGAATAAGTAGTTTTTAATTGAGTATGGTAACGAAAATGGGTATCGGGGATAACTCTGCTTTTTAAAAAAAGCAGAAAAAGCGAAAAGATAAAACCAATCAACAAAAACATGGAAAAAACTTTAATCAGCGATATTCCCGAACTTTGGATGGCCACTAATTCATTGTCGGCTATCAGCCTTCCTATAGTTAAAAGTATCGCAAATAAAAAAGCAAGAGGGATGGTGTATTCTGAGATTCTCGGGGCGATGAAATAAAATATTTTAAATGCGGATAAGGCCGGTATGCCTTTTCGTATTATCATATCGGATATTTTATACAAGCTGCCGCCCAAGAAGAATATATTTATTATTAAAAACGAAAATGTAAAGACAGTTAAAAATTCTTTTAAAATATAGGTACGTAATATTCGCATTTTTTTGCCGTTTCTTGGTTATTTAGCTAAAGTGATCCCATAAATTTTATTTGCGCCTTTTTCCCATAAAGCTTTTCCACAGGCTAAAATTGTAGCGCCGGTTGTAAAAACGTCGTCAACTAAGAGTATATTTGCTCCTTTAACGTTATCTTTAGCTGTAAATTTTCCATAGACATTTTCTTTTCGTTTTTCTAAAGAAAGCTTGGTTTGGGAATTTCTAATATATTTTGAACTTATTATATCATCTTTTAAAGGTAATTGAAAATAGTTTGCTAATTGTTTGGCTAACAGCTTTGATTGGTTGTAGCCCCTTACCTTTATTTTGTAAGGGTGAATAGGGACAGAAGTTATAAAATCATAGTTTAGAGGCTTAAAACCTATTTTATCTAATTGTTCGATCATTAACTTTGCAAGCGCGGCGGCCAAATAATCATAATGGCTGTATTTAAAAAGATGGATTAAAGTTTTGATAGCGCCTCGGTAGCTGTAACTGCTGATTATTTTAAGATTATTTTGGTTTATCTTTATTTGGCTGTAGCAGCCGGGAGGGGCAAGAAACTTTATTTGTTTTTGACAGCTTTGGCAAAGGCAGCCCCCAGCTATTTTTGCTTTACAGTTTAGGCAGGTTAAGGGGAAAAAGAGGTTTTTTGCAGTTATTATCCATCTTTTCAACATAGAATTATTGTAATTTCTTCTTTTATTTATACAAGGAAAAATTAATAATCTATATTTCTTAACTCTTTTTTTCTAATTATTCTATAGTATAATAGTTATTAAGCAATAAATATCGATAAATAACCGTTTATGTTTGTAACTATTATTTTAATTTTGTTTTATTGGTTTATTCTGTCCCTTTTATCTTTGCTTATAGGCGGTAACGGTTATCTTCAGGCATTTTTCCCTCTTGATTCCAGAGAGCTTATCTTTCGTTTTGTTAGCATCTTTTTTATCTTGTTGGGTAATTTATATTTATTATCCAAGCTGGGCAAAGACAGGAAAAAAGAGGCGATAAAAAAAGAAGACAATGAATTAAAGCAATATCTTCCCGAAATAAGGCCAAAAAAAGATATTAACCTCACCGGCCAAAGTTTTATCTACAAGGTTGCCAATTCTATGTTAAAAGTATCCTTTAGCGGGATTTCTCTGGCAACGTTTGCCAAGCTGGCTTTGGCCTTGATTGTTTCGGAAAAACATTTTATAAATTGTGTTGGCGCGGTATTTTTTTCTGCCGGAAACCAGCCTAATTTTCTTACACTCAAAGCTTCCTACAACATGCCTTTTCCCCTGCCGAAAGAATGTAAGAATGTCAGTTTTCAAAAATGCATTTGCGGAGAGGCCGCTCAAAAGAAAACTATCCAATTTTCAGAAAATCATAAGAATTGTCCTTTTTTTTCAGAGAAAAAATTTTTTAAGGGCCATAACCATTACTGTGTTCCTCTAATAAACCAGGGAAACTTGCTGGGGGTAGTTAATCTTATTTTGGCCCCGGGAAGCAAAAGGACAAAAGAGTCCGATCGATACCTTATGGATGTAGCCAACGCTATGGCTTTAGGAATTGAACATAAACAGGAAATGGGCCAAACTACCGAAATAAATAAGTGCCTTTCCGAACTTACCGGCCAGCCCCATGAGAATATTAAAAAGCTGCTCCACTTATACGGAGAAGTTTCAGAAAGTTCTTGCGCATTTTACAAAAGGCATAACCCTAAAACCGGTATTTTAACTTCATTGGCTCAATACAGGCCTCCTCGTTATTACGATGACCAGGAGGCAGAGGATTCTATCGGCCAAGATATCATAAATAGCCGGAAACCGCTTATGGTTATAAGGGGTTTAACTGAAACTAAATATATAAAGAAAGATCTAAACATTATCCGCAATGATTTTATTACTTGTGTTGGTTCGGTAGTCAAGCTCAGAGAAGAGCCTATAGGGGCTGTTTATGCTTTTTACCAACTAGATTTTATTCCAGGCAGGAAGAGCCAGGAGCATTTAAAGATGATTGCTTCGGCTATAGGCAGGGAAGAGGAGCGTATCTATGAAAATAAAGTTTTAAAAGAAGCTTATTCAAAATTAAAAAAAGCTCAAAACAGCCTGGTTCAATCCGAAAAACTTGCCGCTTTAGGAAGATTTGCTTCTGGTATAGCCCACGAGGTAAAAAATCCTTTAGGGGTTATTCTGGGAGGTGTGGAATTTCTCCAGAAAAAAATTGTTAATCCAGACAAGAGTATAGTGATGGCTTTGGAAAAGGTAAAGGATTCTACTTTGCGGGCTAATAAAATAGTGCAGAATTTACTTACCTTTTCCAAACCTTCAGCAAGAAAACATGAAGTTATTGATTTAAGAAAGTTAATCGAAGAAACCCTTTCTTTGCTTGGCTATAAAGTTTCACTTGTAAATATAAAAATAATCAATGAAGTTAAGCATTTTTCCCAGGGAGTAGTCGGGGATAAAAATCAGATTCAACAAGTTTTATTTAATCTATTCCTGAATGCTATAGAAGCTATGCCGAAAGGGGGCAAGCTTAAGATCAGGGCTCATAAGGTTTCCGGGCCCAAGGGGCATAAAGAGAAAAACAGCTGTGTAGTTGAGATAGCAGATACAGGCGAAGGCATTCCGGAACAAAATCTAGCTAAAATATTCGAACCCTTTTTTACTACCAAAAGAGACAGCAAGGGGACCGGTTTAGGGCTTGCTATGTGCAAGATGATAGTTGAAAACAATCAAGGGAAGCTGGCGATTAAGAGTAAACTCGATAAAGGGACTACGGCGGAGATATTTTTGCCGTTAAATACCCAAGATTGATATTTTAGCCGAAAGGCTGCTATTTGAAAAAGAGAGGGAGGTAAGCGATGAAGGATAAAAAAAAGAAGATATTGGTAGTAGATGATGAGGAGGATTTAACTTATTTTTTAAAAGCTAACCTTGAAATAGAAGAGGACTATGAGGTGTTTACCGTAACCAGGGCAAAAGATGTTTTTAAATCTGTCCTTAAACATAAACCTGACTTAATAATTTTAGATATAATGATGCCGCAGGTTGACGGAATTGAGATTTTAAAAAACATTAAAAATTCAAAAAAGACTTTGGATATTCCGGTGATTATGTTAAGCGCAAAGATTGACGATGCTACGAAAATAAAAGCGGCCAAGCTCTATGATGAATGTTATATTACAAAACCGGTTCAAATAGAGGAGCTAAAAGAAAAAATTAAAGAAGTCTTTTTGCATTATTAGTTATATGAATAAGGTTTTTGAGATTGTATCCGAGGACCAGTATTTTTTGGTTTTAAATAAAATAGCCAGGATAGTAGTTCAGCCCAGCCCAAAAAAAGAAAAACGTACCTTGACTTCTTTGTTGGAAAAGCACCTGAAAGAAAAAATATATATCTGCCATCGTTTAGATAAAAATACCCAAGGTTTAATTATTTATGCTAAAAGCAAACAAATTCATAAAAATATTACCGGCCAGTTCCGGAAAAGAGAGGTTAAAAAGAAATACCTGGCATTGACAGAAGGTAATTTTAAGAAAAATAAAGGGGTATTTAAGGGCCTGATTCTTGATAAAGAGGGCAGGAAATTTAAGGAAAAACCGAAAAAAAGCGAAACTTCATATAAGGTCCTAAAAAGATGCAAAGGTTTTGATTTCATAGAGCTTATTCCTAAAACCGGAAGAACTAATCAAATACGGATTCATTTGGCGCAAGCCGGGCATCCCATTCTCGGGGAGAAAAAATATGCTTTCCGGCGTGATTTTATGATAAAATTTAACAAATTAGCTCTTTGCGCTTATTGGCTTAAGTTGAGGCACCCGGTAAGCAGCCAGCAGATTATGGTAAAGATAGGTGTGCCCGAATATATGAAAAATTTTATAGAAAAAGGGAGGCGATTATGATTTTAGGGATTATGTTTCTTTTGGCAGGCATATTAATTGCGGTTTATCCGCCTTTATTGTCTTTAATTATCGCAGCAATGTTAATTGTTTTAGGGATTATTTCTATTTATATCGGATATCAGTTAAAAAGGATGAATCGGAAATCCGGCGACCCCTTTATAGATTTTTTCTTCAGATTTTAAAATTTGGCAGTTAGATGAAGTTTAAAATAATAAATGAAACTAAGCAAATAGATTTAGTTAATTCTGCCCAGGTTGCTTCCGGATTTTTTTTACGCTTGTTGGGTTTGATGTTTAAGAAGAAAATAGGGCCGGAGCAAGCCCTTATATTTTATCGAGCCCCTTCGATACATACTTTTTTTATGCGTTTTCCTATTGATATTATATTTTTAGATCAAGAAATGAAAGTTAAAAGGTTAATTCAGGGTCTAAAACCTTGGCGGTTTGTTGTCTGCCGGGGAGCGCAGATTACTATTGAGTTGCCTCCAGCCAAAATTAGTCAAGTTAAAGCTCAAATAGGCGACAAAATCGAAATAACACCCCAATCCCCAACCTCACAAAATAAGGGGACGTTTCCCTCGTTTATAAGCTCTTGTTAGCCAATGGCTTATAGACTGGCATTTTCCGCTCGCAATGAGGTTGGAACCTTCAATTAACCTAATTTATATTGACTGCTTAGGGTTTTTCGTTTATTATATTTTTTTGCAACTTTATTAGTGTTAAATTTAAAGAGGTCGATTATGATTAAGGTAGGTGTTTTAGGAGCGACAGGTTTTACCGGGGAAAAACTGGTGGATATTTTATTATCTCACCCAGAGGTAGAACTTTCTTACTTAGGGTCAAGAACTAAAAATAAGATACTTTATTCAGACATTTTTCCCAAGTTTTATAAAAAAATTTCAATAAAATGCGAGCCTATTGATATCAAAAAGGCAGCCGGTATTTGCGATCTTTTGTTTTTATCTTTACCGCATACTATTTCAATGCAGTTTGCCCCCAAAATTTTAAAAAAAGGTAAAAAAGTGATTGATCTTTCGGCTGATTATCGTTTCAAAAAGGCCCAACTTTATGAAAAATTATATAAAAAAAAGCATCAAGATAAACAAAATTTAAAAAAAGCCGTCTATGGCTTGCCGGAGTTATTTAAAGACAAGGTTAAAAAAGCTCAACTACTAGCCAATCCAGGCTGCTACCCGACCTCGATTATACTCGCTTTGTACCCTTTGTTGTCGGAAAAACTGGTTACAGGTAAGGTTGTAATCGATTCTAAGTCAGCAATCAGCGGTTCCGGGCGCAAAGCTGTGATAGAGCATTATTATTCTAATCTGGCTAATAATTTTTGGGCTTATAAGCCGTTTGTTCATCAGCATCAGCCTGAGTTTGCTGAAGTTTTAAAAGATAAGATAAGCGGTTCTTTAACTTTTTCTTTTCTTCCCCAAGTAGCTAGTTTTGAAGCAGGAATTTATTCTACTCTTCATCTTTCTTTTGCGAAAAAGGTGAGTAAGGAGAAATTAAATAAAATTTATAATAAATATTACCGGCAGAGCCCTTTTGTCCGAATTAATGATAAAATTCCTAAAATAAAGGATGTGGTGGGGACAAATTTTTGTGATATAGGTTTCGCTGTGGATGAGAAGGGTTTTGAAGCGGTAGTAATTTCGTCTATCGATAATTTAATTAAAGGAGCCGCGGGCCAGGCAATTCAAAACATGAACTTAATGCTTGGCTTCAAAGAGACTACGGGGCTTCTTTCTTTGTAAGGAGAACCCATCAAGATAATGAAATACTACAAACTTCCACAAGGCTTTTTAGCCGCAGGGGTAAGCTGCGGAATTAAAAAAAATGGCTACGACTTGGGTTTAATTTTGTTTAAACAGCCTTATCGGGCTATTGGATTTTTTACAACTAATTGTAATGTTTCTTATTCTGTTTCTTTGTCAAAAAAGAACATTAAAAACCCTGTTTCTGCTATTTTGGTAAATAGCGGCAATGCCAATTGTTTTTCGCATAAAGAAGGTTACCGGGATACAGAGGAGATAACAAAAAAACTTGCTGAGCGGTTAGAAGTGGGAGAGGAAAAGATTCTTTTTGCCTCAACCGGGATTATCGGGAAAAAATTAATGAAAAAAAATATTATAAAAAACATTCCAAAGCTTATAAAAAACTTAGAAGACAATTCAAATAAATTTTCAAAAAGTATTTTGACAACAGATACCCACCCTAAGGTTATTTCTAAAACCATAAATTTTAGTAAAAAAAAGGTTACTATTACAGGGGTGGCTAAAGGCTCTGGGATGATAAAACCTAATTTAGCTACAATGTTAGCCTTTGTTTTAACTGATGCTGATATTAATTTAGGCATTTTAAAAAAACAGGCAAAAGAGTCGGTAGAAAAAAGCTTCAATGCGATAAATATCGATGCAGCAGAAAGTACTAATGATTCTTTGTTTGTGGCATCAAGCAAGAAAGTTTCTTTATCTAAACAAGAGCAAAAAAAGTTTTTTATTGCATTTCAAAAAATCATGGTTGACCTTGCAAGGCTTATAGTTAAAGATGCAGAAGGAGCAACCAAGTTTGTACAGCTTGATATACGGGGCGCCAAAAGCAAGAAGGAAGCTAAAATGATAGCTGAAAAAATATCAGGTTACATTTTATTTAAGTGCGCTCTTTACGGGAATAATCCTAATGTAGGAAGAATCGTTGCGGTGCTGGGCCAAGCTCAAATTAAGCTAAACGAAAAAGATTTAAAGATAAAATTTGGTTCTTTAACCAAAAAAGATGTTAATATTATAGTAGATTTAAATAGGGGAAAGTGCAATTGGCGAATTTACACTTGTGACCTTAGCCCTGAATATGTAAAAATAAACGCCAAATACAATTAACCTAATTTAAAAATGGCTAAAGTAAACATTTTTTTGTGTACTTTGTAAAACATAATTATATCTGGATTTTGTGTAATCTGTGATTATGAAAGAAGCAATAAAAAAAGCAGACATTTTGATTGAAGCTTTGCCGTATATAAAAAAGTTTCATAAAAAGATTTTTGTTATAAAGTATGGCGGTTCCATTTTAGGCGAAGAGAGGGTGCGCAGTTCTGTGCTTGAGGATATAGCTTTTTTGAAATTTGCGGGTATCCGCCCGGTAGTTGTTCACGGAGGAGGCCCTAATATAACCGAAAAGTTAAAAGAATCCGGTATTGAAACAGATTTTTTTCAAGGGATGAGAGTTACCGATAAAAAGACTTTAGAAGTGGTGGAAGAGGAATTGAATAGTTTAAATAGTTTGATAGCTAACGAGATAGAGACACATTCGGTTAAAGCAAAGA
Organism: Candidatus Omnitrophota bacterium; assembly: GCA_021735405.1. GTDB lineage: Bacteria > Omnitrophota > Gorgyraeia > Duberdicusellales > 4484-171 > PXAH01. The sequence continues at coordinate 27,465 of JAIPHC010000004.1, forward strand.
AATTTAGAAGAAAAGACGCGATACTTCAGGTGGAGAAGAAAAAAGCGGACATTGATTTGGGTTATGTGGGTAATATTATCGACTTTGATAAAAAGAAGCTGGAAAAAGTTGTAGCAGGCAGTATTCCCGTAATTTGTCCAATGGGTGTTTCTAAGGAAGGAGAGGCTTTTAATATCAATGCCGATGAAGCGGCTTATTTTTTAGCTTCAAGGCTTTCTGCGGAAAAACTTGTAATCTTAACCGATGTTCCCGGAGTAATGCGGGATTCCAGAAATAAGAATTCTTTGATTTCAACAATTAACTTATCTCAGGCCGAAGATCTTATCAAAAATCAAATAGTATCTGAAGGGATGGTTCCGAAAATCAGAGCTGCGGCTTCCGCGCTTAAATCCGGAGTGAAAAAGGCCCATATTGTCGATGCAAAAATATCCCATGCATTATTGCTCGAAATATTTACCAAACAAGGTATATGTACAGAGATAGTTAAGTGATTACCACAGAGAACAGAGAACGCAAGTAATAGCAAGATTTACAGAGAACGCAGATAGAGAGAAAATAAAGAATAAATACAAAGAAATCTGATGGATGTAAAAAGCTTATACAAAAAGTACAGTTTAAATACCTATAGCCGCCAGGGGCCGGTTTTTGTCAAAGGTAAAGGCAGCTGGCTGGAGGATCAAGAAGGCAATAGGTATTTGGATTTATTTCCCGGATGGGGTGTATCTATCTTGGGGCATTGCCACCGGCGGTTGAATAAGGTTATTAACAGCCAGGCAAAAAAACTTTTGCATTTACCAAATAATTTATTTTCTTCAGAACAAGCGTTGCTGGCTGAAAAAATCAGCCAACTTAGTTTTAGTTCGAAACTGTTTTTTGCTAATTCGGGAGCAGAGGCGGTTGAGGCGGCGATTAAATTTTCCCGTCTCTGGCGGCCGGGCGCTAGCCAGATAGTAGTTATGAAAAATTCTTTCCATGGCAGGACTTTTGGGGCGCTCTCGGCAACGGGGCAAAAAAAATACAAGCAAAACTTTAAACCGTTGCTGCCCGGATTTAAAGAGGCAAGGTTTAATGATTTCGGCCATCTAAAAAGCAAAGTTAATTCGAAAACATCAGCTATAATTTTGGAGTTAATCCAAGGGGAAGGCGGGGTTAATATAGCCAAAAAGGATTATATAGAAAAAATAGCAAGGTTTTGCCGGAAGAAAAAAATATTGCTGATTATCGATGAAGTTCAAACCGGGATGGGCCGGACCGGTAAGCTGTTTTGTTGCCAGCATTATAATTTGACGCCTGATATTTTAATTCTGTCTAAAGGTTTAGGGGCAGGCGTTCCTATTTCGGCTGTAGTTGTGAAAAAAAGAATCGCTGATATAATAAAGCCCGGCATGCATGCTTCTACTTTCGGCGGTTCGCCTTTTGTAACCAGAGTTGCCAGTGAAGTTTTTGATATTATAAAAGAAGAAAAGATTCTAAACAATGTAAGAAAACAAGGAATTCATTTGAGAAAATCACTCTTAAAGTTAAAAGATAAAATTTCTTCAATAAAAAAAATAAAAGGAATGGCGCTTATGCAGGCTATCGAATGCAGCCGGCCGACTATCCCGATTTTTAAAACAGCGTTAGAGAAAGGCCTGATTGTAAATTCAACTCAAGAGAATATTTTAAGGATTATGCCGGCTTTAAACGTTACTAAAGCCGAAATTGATAAGGGAATTGATATTCTAGAAGGTGTTTTTAAGTTATATGAGTAAAAAAAATTTTATCACTTTAAAGGATTTTAGTAAACATCAGCTCTTGGATTTAGTCAACTTAGCTCAGGAGATAAAAAGTTACCCTCAGGATTTTAGCAGTTTTTTGTCGGGCAGGCACGTAGGGCTGTTATTTCAAAAACCGTCTTTACGGACTAAAACTTCATTTTATTTAGGAGCCCAGCAGTTAGGCGCCGGCGCTATCTATTATGACCCGGAAGAAATCCGCCTCGGCCAGCGAGAGGAAATTCGCGATGTTTCCCGGACGCTTTCTCAATATTTAGATATAGCAGTATTGCGTACTTTTTTCCATAAGGATATCTTGGAATTTGTTCGATTTTCTTCAATTCCGGTAGTAAACGGGTTAACGGATTCATCGCATCCTTCTCAAATTATAGCTGATTTGCTTACTTTAAAAGAATTAAAAGGAAATATCGAAGAAATTAATGTTGCCTACATTGGAGACATGAATAATGTTTGTAGTTCTTTGATGAACGCTTTTTCAATATTAGGGGGGAATCTAAGGATAGCCGCTCCCCGGCAATGTTTTTTAGATCAAGAAATTATTAGTCAAATGGAAGCTAAATTTAGCGAAAGCGGGGGTTCTTTAGTCGTTAGCAGTTCTCCCGAAGAGGCAGCGGAAGGAGCCGATGTTCTTTACACCGACGTTTGGGCTTCGATGGGCAAGGAGAAAGAGATAAAGCAGAGAGAGAAGATCTTTAAAAAATTCCAAATTAATGATACAATCGTAAAAAAGGCAAAAAGCGATAATATTGTTATGCATTGCCTTCCGGCTCATCGCAACCAGGAAATTTCTGATTCAGTTTTTGAAGGAGATAATTCGGTGGTGTTTTTACAAGCTGCCAATCGTTTACACGCAGCTAAAGCCATTTTAGTGTTTATTTGGGACAAATGAAAAAACAAAAATTAATTTTAGCGTATTCCGGAGGCCTAGATACCTCGTGTTGCCTTAATTGGCTAAAAAACAAAGGCTTTGAAATTATTTGTTTTTCGGCTAATTTAGGCAGTGAATTTTCGCCTAAGGAGTTAAGAGCCAAGGCTAAAAAAAGCGGAGCTTCCAAAATCTATGTTAAAGATTTAAGAAAAGAGTTTTCCCAAAATTATATCTTACCGTCCCTTAAAGCAGGCGCCTTATATCAGAATAAATATTTACTCAGCACCGCTTTAGGCCGGCCTTTAATCGCAAAATATTTAGTTGATATTGCCAAATCCGAAAATGCTGGCTACGTTGCTCATGGTTGCAGCGCAAAAGGTAATGACCAAATAAGGTTAGAATTAGCAATTAAATCTCTTGCTCCGGATTTAAAAATTATAGCGCCTTTACGTAATTGGGAGCTAAGATCCCGGGAAGAGGAGATTGATTATGCCAAAAAGAATAACCTGCCAATAGATTCGACCAAAAACAAAATTTTCAGTATTGATAAAAACATTTGGGGAGTAAGTATCGAAGCGGGGTTATTGGAAGATTTAAATAACCGGGTTCCGGAAGAGGCTTATATTTTAACTAAATCAGTTCATGCCGCCCCGAAAAAGCCTGAAAGAGTCGAGATTGAATTTCAAAAAGGCAAACCGGTAAAAATAAATAAAAAAACTGCCACCTTAACTAATATTATCGAAAAATTAAATAAAATTGGAGGGCGGCATTCGATCGGCCGTACCGATTTAATCGAAGATAGAGTGGTAGGGATAAAATCCAGAGAGATCTATGAAGCTCCGGCGGCTTGGATTCTCTATAAAGCTTTGAGAGAAATAGAAGAGTTGGCATTTGGCAAAGAAATGCTGGAATTTAAAAAAATTGTTTCAGCTTATTACGCCGATCTCGCTTATCGCGGGTTGTGGTTTTATGAATTAAAAAATTCTTTGGATGCTTTTATAAATAAAACCTCAGACAAGCTAAGCGGTAAGATTGAACTGGAATTATACAAGGGCAACATTGTTACTTTAAAAAGAAGTTCCCGCTATTGTTTATATGAAAAAAATTTAGCTACTTATGGGAAAAAAGACCTGTTTTGCAGGGATTGGGCAGAAGGGTTTATAAATATATTGGGAATTCCGTTTAAAAAGAGGTAAATAAGAGATGAGTAAACAGATGTGGGGAGGAAGATTTAAAAAAAAGATAAATCAGAATTTTTTCCGTTTTCAAAAATCAATCGGTATCGATTGGAAATTGGCTGAATATGATATTTATCATTCAATTATCCATACTGTTGCGCTTCAGGAAGCTAATATTTTAACAAAAAAAGAAGCTAAAAAGTTAACGGATGGTTTAACCGAAATTTTTAAAGAAGTGCAAGGCGGCGAGTTTAAGCCGGACAGTAGTTCCGAAGATATCCATACCGATATTCAGAATCGGATGGAAGAGAAAGTGGGAGATCTGGCTCAAAAATTACATACTTTACGGTCTCGTAACGACCAGGTTGTTTTTGACCAGAAGTGGTATTGCTATAAAGAGGGAATATATATATTAAGCCTGTTGAATGTGGTTTTATCGTCTTTGAATTATTTAGGCAACAGGTACCGCGATGTTAACCTTCCCGGCTATACTCATACTCAACGGGCTCAAATCATTTCTTTTCTGGATTATACCGGGGCGTTTTTTTGCATGTTTGAAAGAGACTTTGAACGGCTGGATAATTTTGTGAAAAAATCTTCAATTTATATTGGTTCCGGCGCTCTAGCCGGAAGCGCTATTCCTAAATCTGCTTATTCGGAAGGAATAAAAAAATTTTTAAAAAAGGTCAAACCCGATATAAAAATAGGCAAATCTAAAACAGTCAAAAATTCTTTAGACAATGTTGCCAGCCGGGACTTTGTTATCGAGTTTTTAAATATTTTATCTATTTTGCAGATGCATTTATCCCGCCTAGCTGAAGATTTTATTCTGTATTCAACTAAAGAATTTGATTTTTTTGATTTACCGGAAGAGTTTTGCACCGGTTCATCTTTAATGCCGCATAAAAAGAATCCTGATTTTTTAGAATTAGTTAGAGGCAGCAGCGGGAAGATTTACGGAAATTTAGTATCGATTTTAACTACCATGAAAGGGCTCCCTTTAACTTATAACCGGGATATGCAGTTAGATAAAGAACCCTTATTTTCATCTACCGAAACAATTGAAAATGAATTAAGTGTTATGTGCGATTTTTTAAAGGGAATTAAGGTTAAAAGAAGCCAGGTTGCCAGGGCTTTAGAAGACCAGGAATTGTATGCAACCGAACTTGTTGAGTTTTTGGTCAACAAAGGCGTTGCTTTTAAAGCTGCTCATGATACAATAGGCAAATTAATAAGATATTCGCAGGATAAAAATATAAAAGTAAAAGAGATGAAAGATGATGATTTAGCCGCTTTTCATAAAGAATTGACTGCTAAGGCGGTAAAAAAGATAATGACTCCCGAATATGCTATAGCGTCAAAAAAATCTTTGCCGAAAAAAAAGCGCACTTCTTCCAAAAAACCTAAAGGATAAAGGGAAAAGGAAAAAAGATAAAAAAATCGAAAAGCATTTATATATTTTACTTGAACCTTGAACCTTTAACCTTGAACCTTTATCCTTAAAACCAGTTAACTAACGTATGGATTATTTTAAGTTTAGAAATAGTACTTTATACTGTGAAGGGATTCAGGTAAAAAAGCTTGCTAAAAAATATGGCACACCCCTTTTTGTCTACAGTCAAAAGGCCATATTAGAACATTTCTTCAAGTTAAGAGAAGCTTTCAGCCAGCTAAAGCCTTTAATTTGTTATTCGGTAAAGGCTAATTCAAATCTTTCTATTTTAAAGCTTTTAGTCAAAGCCGGAGCCGGGCTGGACATAGTCTCCGGCGGTGAGCTTTACCGAGCTAAAAAAATAAATTGCCCTTCTGAAAAGATTGTTTATGCTTCTGTGGGAAAAACCGAAGAAGAGATTAAGGCGGCGGTAAGAGAAGGGATTTTTATGTTTAATGTTGAGTCAAGAAGCGAGCTTGAACGGATAGAAAAAATAGCTAAAAAAACAGGCAAGAGGGTAAAAATATCTTTAAGGCTCAATCCTGACGTAGAGTCAAAAACTCACAAGTATATCACAACCGGCAGAAAAGAAACTAAATTCGGCGTTGATAAAAAAACCGCCAAAGAAATTATTTCTAATGCCGGCCGGTATAAAAATGTTATTATCGCCGGAATTCATCTCCATATCGGCTCACAAATCACCGAAAGTTCTCCTTTTGTTTCAGCTCTTTTAAAGACCAAGAAATTCCTTGATGAAATTCCTGAAAATAAAAATTTACAATTTTTAAATATCGGAGGTGGATTGGGAATTGTTTATAATCAAGAGAAGCCTCAGACTGCCAAGACTTTTGCTAAAAACATACTTCCCCTGCTTAAGGCTATCGGTTTAAAATTGATACTTGAGCCGGGCAGGTTTATTACCGGAAACGCAGGGATTTTAGTTACCAGAGCTTTATATAATAAAGAAAGCTATAACAAAAGATTTGTTGTTGTTGATGCCGCAATGAATGATTTCTTCAGGCCTTCTTTATATAACGCTTATCATAAAATAATGCCTTTGGATAAGAAAGTAAATAAAGCTTTAGGGAAAAATAAATTAGCCGATATAGTAGGGCCGGTTTGTGAAAGCGGGGATTTTTTGGGCAAGAATAGAAAAATTACAATATCTGAGGGTAATTATTTAGCTGTTTTTGGAGCGGGAGCCTATGGTTTTTCGATGAGTTCCAATTATAATTCCCGGCCCAGGGCCCCGGAAGTTTTGGTTAAAGGCAAGCGGTCTTATCAAATAAGAAAGAGAGAGAGCTATCAGGACTTAATTAAGCAGGAAAGGATTATTTAAATATAAAAAATATATGAAAGAAATAGATTTTTTTAAACTTCAGGCTTCGGGTAATGATTTTATTCTTGTTGATAAGGGGAAATTTTTAAAGAATAAAAACAAAAATTATTTTTCTGATTTTGCTAAAAGGTACTGCCCGCGAAAAATTGGAGCAGGCGCTGACGGGCTGCTTATAGTTGAAGCTGCAAAGAAAGATAAATTTAAAATGAGAATTTTTAACGCAGACGGCTCGGAAGCCCGGATGTGCGGCAATGGAGCTCGTTGCGCATCTTTATGGTCTTTTTATTTTTCCCGGCGCGCCCCCTTATCTTCTCAAAGGGCAAAACTTGACACCAAAGCCGGAGTTGTCGAAACAGAACTTATAGACAAGATAAAAAGCGGTAAAAATTTTGTTTCAGCCAGATTAAAGATAAAAACCACTAAACCTTACGGTTTAAAAGAGAATATACCGCTTAAGGTTATGGGGCGAAAAATTAAAGTCAATTTTATAAATACCGGCGTTCCCCATGCGGTAATATTTGTAGAGGGTTTGGATAAGCTTGATTTAGAAAAAATTGGCCCGGCAATAAGGTTTCATCGGCAATTTCAGCCGCAAGGAGCCAATGTTGATTTTGTTGAACAGCTGGCCGGCGATAAAATTAAAATTAGGACTTATGAACGAGGGGTTGAAGCTGAAACTTTAGCTTGCGGCACAGGCGCTGTTGCTTCAGCTATCTTATTTTCTCTAAAAAAAGAGAGTAGAAAAAACAATGCCCTTAAAAGGATTAAGGTAGAAACAAAAGGCGGCGAAGTTTTAAAGGTTAATTTTAGGTTAACCAAAAAACAGGCCGAGGATTTATGGCTTGAGGGCAAAGCTCATTGTATTTATCAAGGGAAACTCGCAGCTGGTTAATCTTTCGCTAATGACCAGTTGCTATTAAAGGGAGGATATTTATGTTGCAAGGAAGTATGGTGGCGTTGGTCAC
>JAIPHC010000045.1 GCA_021735405.1 Candidatus Omnitrophota bacterium
AAATTTTCCTTATTTCCTAATAAATCGCTGGGTCTACTTACCTTACCTTCTTTATATTTACTTTTTAACTCAAGTGACCTCGATAATTTAATAGATTGATTTTTTATCTGATAATACTTGATTGTTTCTAGCATCCTGCAAAAATCATTCTTACTATTAAATATTACAAAGTCAGCTATACTTTTATTTAAAATATGATAGATCTTTCCTGTTTCTAAAGGATTTTTCCTATGTATTGACATATATATACCTCTTTTTACCTATTCCACCTACGAGGTGGAATATATATTCTATCATTGCACTTTTCTAAAAGCAATATTTTTTCATTCCACCTACGAGGTGGAATGGAGGTTGATTTGGGGGATGGAGTTAAGAAGCCTTTGGGTGTAGGAATTAGTTGGATTGGCAAATATTTGGCTGGTTTCTCCTCTTTCCACTATTTTGCCGCTTTTCATTACGCAAACTTGATCGCAAATATGCCTTACTACAGAGAGGTCGTGAGCAATAAATACGTAACTAAGGCCCTTTTCTTTTTGTAAATTGATTAAAAGATTGATAATTTGAGCTTGAATTGATACATCTAGCGACGAAACCGGTTCGTCAAGAATTAAAAGCTTGGGCGAAAATACAAGAGCTCTGGCAATACTTATTCTTTGACGTTGGCCGCCGCTAAATTCGTGAGGATAGCGGTTAAGAATATCCTTTGACAAACCAACATCTTCTACAGCTTTCACTGTTTTTTCATAAATCACTTCTTTTTTCGTATTAGCTGAAAAATTTATCAGCCCTTCAGAAATTATAGCAAAAACCGTAAACCGCGGATCAAGCGAACCAAATGGATCTTGAAAAATAATTTGGAAATTTCTTCTAATATTCTTCATTTCTTTATAAGATAATTTTGTTATATCTTTATTTTTGAAAAAAATAAAACCTAAATCAGGTTCAATCAATCTTAAAACCGCCCGCGCTAAAGTGCTTTTGCCGCAACCGGATTCGCCCACCAACCCTAAAGTTTTTCCTGATTGCACTGAAAAACTTACTCCATCCACAGCTTTGACAGAATCAGAGGTTTTTGAAAAAATACCTTTTTGAACCGGATAATACTTTTTTAAATTTTTAACTTCTAATATTTTTTCCATATTATTTCTAATTTCTATTTTCTATCCTCTATCTCCTCTCTTAAAGCACCTCACCCAATGGCCCTCTTTTACTTCTTCTAACTTTGGCTGTTTATCCAGGCAATCTTTTTCTTTTATTTTACAACGCGGTCCAAAAAAACATCCCTTGGGTTTTCTGTCTGGATCCGGAACATCGCCTCCTACTGCTGCCAACCTTTCTTTTCTTCTTTCTTTTTGCGGCAGTGACCCAAATAAAGCTTGAGTGTAAGGATGCAGCGGCTCTTTGATGATTTTAGCTAAACTAGCTAATTCTACCAATTGACCGGCATACATAACAGCCACTCTATCAGCAATTTGTGAACATAAAGCAAGGTCATGAGTGATAAAAATCAGACTAAAATTTTCTTCTTTTTGTAATTTCTTAAATAGTTTGATTATCTTTGCCTGCACCGTTACATCTAAAGCAGTAGTCGGTTCGTCGGCAATTAATATTTTTGGATTACAACTCAAAGATTGAGCAATCATCACTCTTTGAGCTTCGCCTCCACTTAAATTATGGGGATAACTATTTTTTTTGTTGGGACTTAATCCTACTTTCAAAAGCAGCTCTTCAACTCTCTTTTTTAGATCTTTTTTATGGATATTTTTATTGTGGGCTTTAACAGTCTCAGCGATTTGAAAACCGACAGTATAAACTGGATTTAAAGCTGCGTGAGGTTCTTGAAAAATTAAAGAAATATCTTTGCCTCTAATATTTCGAAGTTGATTTTGATTAATCTTTAATAAATCTTTTTTATCGAAAATTACCTCCCCTTTTCCCACCTTGCCAGGCTTATCAATTAAATTAATAATTGAATATGCGGTAACTGATTTTCCACACCCGGATTCACCTACCAACCCTAAAACTTCTCCTTTTCTGAGATTAAAACTAATCCCTTCAACCGCTTTTACGATTGAATTTTCTAAATAAAAATAAGTGGAAAGATTCTTAATCTCTAAAATATTTTCCATAATTATTTTTTTATAAATTCAGCGTGGGGATCAAATGCATCCCGCAGGCCATCTCCCAATAAATTAAAAGCCATAACCGTAATAAAGATAAAAATTCCCGGAATAAGCACCCAGGGATGCAGCTGAATTTGTGACACAGCCATTGCCTCCGACAATAAATTCCCCCAGCTAGTATAAGGGTCCTGAATCCCTAAGCCAAGCAAACTTAAGGCAGACTCGCCTAAAATATAACCCGGAATAGAAATCGAAGCCGCTACTATAACATATGAAAATGTATGAGGAATAATGTGTTTTCTAATAATACCTAAATGGCTTCCGCCAAGAGCCCGGGAGGCTAAAACAAATTCCCTTTGCCGTATTGAAATAGCCATGCCGCGCACAACCCGGGCAATTCCCGGCCAACCGATAAAAGACATAATAAAGACAACAATAAAATAAATTTGCAAAGAACTGAGAGAATACGAGAATACACTTCGCAAAGACAGCATTAAATAAAAACTGGGAATTACCATTATAATCTCAGCAAGCCGCATTAATAAAGTATCCGTTTTGCCGCCAAAATAACCAGACAGCCCTCCAACCAAAACCCCAATAATTAAAGCAATAAAAACTCCTACCAAACCAATTGATAAAGAAACCTGCCCGCCATAAACTATCCGGGAAAATAAATCTCTGCCGCGGGAATCTGTACCTAATAAATTAAAATAAGCTGCATCATCTACCCCGAAAAGATGAATATCGGTTTTTAACACTCCTAAAAACTTATAACTGTCACCTTTTACAAATAACTTAATTGGATATTTTTTTGTCTTATCTTCCTGGTAAACCTTTTTATAAAATTCGTTAAATTGATAATTTCGCCTGTAAATAAAAGGCCGGCTGAATTTTCCTTTGCTGTCTATGAAATGCACTTTAGACGGCGGCGCATAGCTAAATGCTCTTTTTTCAGTTTCATAATGGTAAGGGGCAATAATCGGAGCAAAAAGAGCAGATAAATATAAAATTAAAAGCGTCCAAAAAGAAAATACCGCTAACTTATGCTGCTTTAGCTTCCTAATCCCTCGTTTAAAACTACTATTTGATTTTTTCATCATTTTAATTTGAAACACATTCCATTTAGCGGTTCAGGCAGGCCTGAGCCCTACGAAATATTTTGACCAAGATATACCCTTGTTTAACGATATTGGATCCTGGGATCAACCCAAGCCAGCAAAATATCTGCTCCTAAATAACCAATAATTAAAAGAAAGCCAGTCATTAATAAATCTCCGGCAAAAAGAAATAAATCCTGCTTCATTACCGCCTCAAGCATTAACGAACCAAGCCCCGGCCAACTACAAATTATTTCAGTTAAAGCGGCTCCGCTTAAAAGAGCCGGCAAGGTGCCTCCGAAAATCGTAACCATTGGATTTATCGCATTTCTTAAAGCGTGGACATAAATTACTCTTTTTTCTGGTAATCCTTTAGCTCTGGCTGAAGTAACATACTGGCTTCTTAGCACCTCAAGCAAATTCCCCCGCATTAACCGCTGCAAACCGGCAATAGCCGCTGTCCCGATAACCAAGGTAGGGATAATTAAATGTTTCAATAAATCTGTAAATTTTTGCCAAAAAGATAAATCATAATAACCCACAGAATGCATTCCACCTGTAGGTAAAAAACCTGTAAGAGAAGCTAAATATAAAAGTAAAAGAGCTAGAAAAAAATTAGGGATAGATAGCCCCACAAAAGAAAGTAACGAAAAAAACTTATCGGAAAATTTATATTGATGTACCGCGCAATATATTCCAAGCGGAATAGCGACAGCCCAGCTGAAAATTAAAACCGACAAAGCCAAAATAAAAGTATTAAACATACGGCTATACAAAACTTCAAATACCGGCCGGTTATAGGTAAATGAATAACCGAAATCCAGCTGAAAAATGTTTTTTATCCAATAAAAATACTGCAAGAAAACATTTTTATCTAGTTGGTATTTTTGCTCATAAAATTTTATAGTTTTTTCTGATATTTGCGGATTAAGCCTTAAAGTATCAAAATAATTACCCGGGGCAAGGTTAATACAAACAAAAGCAATAAAACCCATAATCAACAAAAGCGGAATCAAAAATAATAATCTTTTAGTTATATAACTAATCATTTTTTATATAAATTTCTTCTACGTTATGGAAAGCTCCTCCATATGAGGTAGGCTTTAAATTACCAAATTTATCCCTGACTGCAAAAATATTCGCTGGCTGCACAGTATAAATCAAAGGAAGTTTATCAGCAATAATTTCCTGCCAACGATTATATAAAACCTTACGCTTGTCTCTATCTAGAATTTGAACCGCCTGATTGAATATTTTATCAATTTCAGCCTCCCAAACAGTAGCCGGCTGTTTCTGCTTAGGGTCCCACATATGTAAATGGCCGGATGAACTCCATACATTTTTACCAAAATGCGGCTCAATTCCGCCGGTTAAACCAATCAATATCGAATCCCAGTTGTAAGTAGAATCAAGTTTTGCCACAATCTGATTAAAAGCTAAGGGAACAAAATTTACTTCCATCCCAATATTTTCTAAATCTTTCCGAATAATATTAGCGATATCTCTTCTTTGGTTGTTTCTGGCCGAAGTAAACAAATTAAACTTGATCTGATTGCCAGCCTTATCCACCAAAGCTTCATTTTGATTCAGCCTATAAATTCCGATTTCTCCCAAAAGCTTTAACGCTTTTTTAGGGTCATAATTATATTTTTTAACATTTGGATTATGAAAGAAACCAGCAGATTTAGAAACAGGAGAATATTGCCTATAACCAAGCCCGTTAAAAACAATATCAATAATAGCCTGCCTGTCGATTGCGTAACTAACAGCTTTTCGGAACTTTTCCTTTCTAAACCAATTTAATTTCCTGGGACTGATGTAAGTTCGGCCGGTTTTTGGATTAATAGTTTTGTTTTGATTAAAAACTAAAAAATTAGAGCTCAAAACCGGCCCTACATCATAAATTGTAAAATTACCTTCTGATTCTTTCGGCTTGATTATCGGATAATCCTGGCCTCTTACGGCAGTGTAGTCAATTTCTCCTTCTAAAAATTTAAGCAGGGCTACATCTTGATTCTGTACTATAACATAAACTATTTCTTCTAGATAAGGCAAACGGCAGCCAGCATTATCCTTCCGCCAATATTTGTTATTTTTCTCTAAAACTATTCTTTCGCCGGGAAGATAACTTTTTAATTTAAAAGGACCGGTTCCAATAAGTTGATCAGGTTCTGTATTTATGCCCCAAAAATAGTTAAACTCGCCTCTTTCTACGGCTTTAGCTAATATATGTTGAGGTAAAATATTTTGCGACATCGCTCGTAAAAAAGGAGCGAATTTAGTAGGGAGGTTAAATCTAACCGTCAATCTATCTATTTTTTCAACCTCTATAGCTTTTCCTTCAACTGTAAATATATCTCTTGCGCTGGTTTCTACCTCAGGATTGAAAATCAGTTGCTTAAAAGTAAAAACTACATCATCTGCGCTAAAAGGCTCGCCGTCAAACCAGCTAACATCTTCCCGTAAATAAAAAGTCCAGCTTTTTCCGTCTGCAGATATTTTCCAGCTTTTGGCAAGATTTGGTTCAACTTTTTGAGTTACGCCGTTTGTCCGGGTTAAACCTTCAAAAATCAAACCTGTAATTGCGGTCGTGGAAGTTTCTTTGGCAACGATAGGATTAAAAGATTTAGGGCCGGTAGTAGTCGAAAGAATTAATTTTCCGCCTTCTCTGTCTTTACAGGAATTACCTTTAGCCTGTATAAACTGAACCGAAAAAATCAAACATAAAAAAACAGAAGAAAGCGCAAAAACCATCCTCTTCATAATTTGTCCATTTTATCATATCGCCTTCGCTCATTCCAGCTTTGTCTCATTTATGTATTTTATTGCTTTTAAACACACTTGGCGGGGATTTTTATAAGCAGTATAAATAATCTTTATTTCTTTTGGATCCGCGACAAATTCCTCGC
>JAIPHC010000046.1 GCA_021735405.1 Candidatus Omnitrophota bacterium
ATACAAAATCAATATAAATCAACCATTTTTTAAAAATAATTTAGATAACCTAAAATTCCCACCTACGCGGTGGGAATTGATTAACGGTGGGGATTGGTTAAGAATTATTGTTTCTTCTTTTGTTTCTGGCTACTGTGGCATGGCCGGCAATTTTTACAGTTATATCATCAATTATTGCATATATACAAGGTAATACTATCAAGGTTAAAAAAGAAGCGCAAAGGATGCCCCAAACGATAGTTAACGCCATCGGCTTTAGGAAAGGGTCGCCTCCTCCAATACCGTAAGCAGTCGGGGTCAACCCTAAAGATGTAGTAATAGTGGTTAAAATGACTGGCCGTAATCTTAATTTGCCGGCCTCGACTATCGATTCGCGCCTTCCCTTGCCTTGCCGGCGCAGGTTATTGATAAAATCAACCAAGACAATAGAATCATTAACCACAATCCCGGTTAAACCAACAATACCGACCATCATAAAAAAACCCAAACTGAGGCCGTGGAAGAAAAAAGCCCAAATGACTCCGATTAGGCCAAAAGGAATCGCCATCATCACTACCAGCGGCTGAACTAAAGAATTAAAATTAGCCGCTAAAATCAAAAAAATCAAAAAACCGGCTAAAGCAAAAGCGCGTAAAAAACTCCGTTTCGATTTCACATTCTCTTCCTGCTCGCCCCTGAATTCAAGACTGTAGCCAGGATATTTTTCAGAAATATCAGCAAACTTTTGTTCAACTTTCTGATTTGCTTCGAGTGAGGTAATATTTTTTTTGTCTACACCGGCCCGTACTGTAATCGCTCTTTTTCCATCGAGATGATTAATGCGATTAACTGATGTTAGGTGTTTGAGGCTGGCAACTTTTTCTAATTGAATAAGCCGTCCAGCTTGATTGGGAACTACAATTTTAGAAAATGCATCTTTCTTTTTTCGAAATCTTTGCGGAAAACGGACCAATACATCAATTTCTTCTTCGGCCTGGGTTGGTTTTATCGATGTTGCCAGCCCTCCTCTGAAGGCATTGTTTACCGAATTTGCAATATCGGCTACTGCTAAATTAGCTGTGGCGGCTTTTTCTTCATCAACTATGACCTGAATTTGATTTTCTCCTAATTCATAATCGGATGCAATATCCTTTACCCCTTTTACGCCTTTTAAATAATCTTGTATATTTTTTGATATTTCTTCTAAAGTTTTAAATTTTTCCCCTCTGATAGTAACCGCTATCGGCCTTCCCACCGGAGGGCCTTCTTCTTCCTTTTCGAAATAAATATCTTCAAATCCTTCTACGCTCTCCATTTTTTTTCGTAAAGAATCAATGATTTCATTTACTGACCTTTTTCTTTCTGTATGAGGCGCAAGATAAACAGTGACTTGGGCCACATGAGAACCTTTTTTGCCGTAAGGGTCAAACATCCAAGACTTGCCGGTCGAACCTACCTCTGTAGTATAAGCATCAACTTCTTCTTCGGGCAGCTCTTCTATTCTTTTTTCAATTTGGCGAATTAATTCTTCAGTTTTGTAAAGGTTTATGCCTATCGGCGCCTCCGCCCGCAAATAAAATTGTTCAATGCCTTCTTCAGAACCAAATAAAATAAAAGGCATTTTCGAAGCCAAAAAAATAGTTACAATTAAAAGTATTCCGATAGACAGCATCACCCAATATCTTGCCTTTAAGGCTTTCTTAATAACTTTCGAATAAATACTAATAATTTTTTGAAACCAATGGGTTTGTTTTTTAGCCTTTACCTTTTTCTCACGAGGCATAAAATCAGCAAAATGAGATGGTAAAATTATGAAAGCTTCAACCAATGAAGCAATTAAAGCAATGATTACTACTGCAGGAATCCCCCAAATAAACTTACCCAGCATTCCTTCAATAAAAAAAAGCGGGCTAAATGCCGCAATGGTTGTAATTATGGTAGTGGTTACCGGTTTTATTACTTCGTTGGTTCCCAGAATCGCTGATTTTTTTGATGAATAACCCATCTCCTTATAGCGGGAACAATTTTCCGCGACAATTATTCCATCATCAACCAACATTCCCAGCACAATAATTAAGCCAAACATGGTAATTAAGTTAACGCTTAACCCGATAATGGCCATAGCCGAAACTGCAGCGCAAAACGCAATCGGCAAGCCCACAGCAGTAATTATTGCAGTACGATAATTTAAAAAAAGCAAAAGTACGCCACAGACTAAAATAAAACCAATTATCCCGTTATTTTTTAAAACACCTAAGCGGCGCTGAATATAAAAAGAAATATCATCAATATAGGCAACTTTTAGGCTTGGATTGGCAGTTTTTAAGAATTGATCTACATCTTTTTTAAGCCTCTGGACTATCTTTATAGCATCCCCGCTTGACCTCTTAACCACAGTAAGGTTGATGGAACGACTGCCAAAGCTCTTATTGATTACATTTTCATCTTCGTGGGCAAATTTAACTTTGGCTACATCACCTACTTTTAACCAATTTCCCAGCTCATTTGCTCTAATTACTACTTTGGCAACTTCCTCGGGAGTATGAAATTCAGCAACGGTCCTTATCGTGTATTCTTTATCTCCCCGTAATTTTCCGCCGGGGATACTTACGTTTTTTCTTCGTAATGCTTCCATCACCGAAGATAAACTTAAATGAAATTTACTTAATTTATCCGGGTCAACCTCAACCCAGACTTCTTTATCCCGCCAGCCTTTACGGGTAACTTTCGAAACTCCGGAAATATCTTCTAAAATATCTTCTAAACGCTCGGCATTATCCTGAAGTTTAAATTCTGAAATATCTCCGCTTAAGACAACTTCAATTACCGGAATTTCCCCTGAGGTAATTTCATTTACTACCGGTTCTTCCGCCTCAGCCGGCAAATCTTGTACCTGGTCAACTGCCTGTTGAATATCATCTATGGTTTTTCTTTTGTCTTTTAAGTCTTCGTTTAAATCTAGGAGTATTGTTGATACAGTATCTAAAGAGGTAGATGACATTTCCTTTACCCCATCAACCCCCTTTAGTTCTTCTTCTAAAGGTACAGTAATTAGTTTCTCAATCTCTTCGGGAGGAGCACCACGATAAGTAGTGGTTACGACAACTTTGTCAAAAGAAACCTCAGGAAACGCTTCCCGGCGAATTTTATAAATATAAAATGTATAGAGCCCGGCCAAAAGAATAAAAACAGAAATTAAATTGATTAAAAGCGAGTTCTTTACAGAAAATTCAGAAAGTTTCATTTATCTCCATTTTTTATAAAGGTTCATCCCAATATTTATCTAATAAGCTATTCTTGGCTAAATCCAGGCCAATCAGGCCAAGCCGGTATTTAAATAAAGAATTGACCAAGCTTAAGCGGGCTTCTAATAAATCTTGATGGTAGTCAATTATGATGTCAGCTGAAGACAGGCCAATTTCTAACCGCTTTTTTTCGAGAAATAGCTTTTCTTTTTGAATTTCAACAATTTCTTGATTGGTATCTACTTGAGTGGAATAAGAATTGACATCGCTGGCTTTATCATTAATTTCCTTTAAAATTAAGCGTTCATTTTTTTTAAATAAAACAAGGTTTTTTTTACCTTGTAGTTTGACCGCCTCTAATTCAGATTCAGCTTCATTGTTCTCTAAAGGTATTTTTACAGAGATGCCCACTGCAATCTCATCATGGCTTTGTTTTGTAAAGTTATCGATAGAATCACTATAGCTTCCTTCTATATTATTGCGGGCAAAAGAAGCTTCCAGGTCAATTTCGGGCCAAAGGGCATTTTTTTTAACTGCTACTTGAATATCGTTCTTTTTTAATCTATTTTTTATTTGTTGATAATCCCTTCTGTATTCAATAGCTTCTCTTAAAGCTTGATAAAAATCTACTTTTTCTATCTTAATTAATAAATCATCAAGCGCTTCAATTTTTTTATTAATTTCAGAAATATTAAGCAAGAAAAAAAGGTTATTTTTTGCTTTCAGCCTCTTTAATTTTGCCACCTCCAATTCTGAGATTCTCCTTTTTACCAGAGCTTCTATCGCAAGCAATTCGGGTTTTTCCGCCGTACCGAGAGAAAACTTTTTTTTATAAATTTGGTATAATTCCTTAGCCTTATCGAGCATATCTTTTCTTATGGTTAATTTTTGATCCATACTCAGAAAATTTAAATAAGCCTTTTGGGCCTCAAAAAGAGAGTGTTCAATTTTATCAAGAGAGCTAAAATCAGAATTCTTAATATCTAATTTTGTGATTTTAATGTCAGCGCGGTCCGCCAAACCGAAAAAATTTCTGCCTAAACTTTGGATTATTGACACTTCCGCTAAAGATTCATAACTGGGATTTATAGTAGCAGAAGTGCTGTTTGTTTTTTCCTTTTTGGCCTTGACGCCTAAAGAAACGGTGGTGCCGCTAGGCAGCTTTTTGGAGATATCGGCAGAATAAGTAATATTCTTTTTTTTTGTACCGACTAAATTTGAAACCGCATCTTTTTTATCGTGGATATAATCAGCTTCTAACTCAAAGAAAGTATCAAATATTGATTCAGCTTTTTTTAATTCTGTTTGTTCAATATAGGCATCGTAGCGGGCAATTTGAATATCTAATGAATTTTTAAGCGCTAATTCTGAAATCAAGTCGAAAGAAAGCTTAATTTCTTTTCCTTCACTGTTTCTAATCTCTTTAGCTAAAGAATCATAATCAATTACGTACTCGGTTAAAGAGTAAGTTCTTGGCAAAAACACAAGAATCAACAGAAAAAATAAAAATATTTTAATTTTTTTCTTTTTCATCGAATTTTTTCTTTATTTTGTTTAAAATGTTTAAATAATCTTGCCTTTCCCGGCTGGTTAAAGGAGAAAATATTTTCTCGATTACCTCTTTTCTTTTTTTGCCAACATCTTCAACGGTCTTTTTGCCGCTTTTAGTCAAATCAATCAAAACAACCCTTCTGTCTTGTTTATCAGAAATTCTCTTAATCATCTTTAGTTTAACCAGCCTATCTACCAAACCAGACGCAGCCGGCAAACTAACTTTAAGTTCAGAGGCGATATCCTTCATCTTTAATGCGTTTTTGCGGTAAACAAGATCCAGAACTAAATATTGCGGTAAAGTAATTTTTCCTTTGATAAATGCATCTGATTTTTCTTTAAGCATATTAAGCGCTAAGCGCTGGATAAAAGATATAGTATTCGTTAATTCTTTAGAAAATTGAGAAATTGATTTATCGGCCATTACCACCTCCTGATAGTTAACAACCTTAACTATTAACTATCTAAAGTATATAATATTGAATAAAATTTGTCAAGCCTATAATAATTACCGAATAACTTTCATAGGGCCTACCCAAATAGGATATCCACCCACCATTGCACCTTCGAGGCGGAAAAAGGATAGATTTTTTTCATCGTATTGTTATAATATTGTTAGTTATGGCTCAAAAAAAGTTAATCCTATTTTTAATTTTTTATCTGATTGCAGGAATAAATATTTGTTTTCCGGAAAATTCTCCCCCCAAAAAAGAAGCCTTATTCTGGCAAAGCCTAAAAAATGATAAAGTTCAATGCCAGCTTTGCCCGAGAAAATGTATTCTGTCCCCCGGGCAAAAAGGATTCTGCCGGGGGAGAAAAAATATAGGCGGCAAGCTTTATTCGCTCACCTATGGCAGGCCGGTTGCCCTTCATACCGACCCGATCGAAAAGAAACCGCTCTATCATGTTTACCCGGGGACAAAATCATTCTCCTTGGCAACCGCCGGATGTAACCTGCGTTGTAAATTTTGCCAAAATTGGGAAATATCCCAGCTTGATGCCGAAATGATTGATGTAAGCTACCGTTTGCCTCAAGCAATAATAAAACTAGCAAAAAACAGAAATTGCCCCACCATTGCTTTTACCTATACAGAACCTACTATATTCTATGAATACATGATTGATATCGCAAAAGAAGCGAATAAACAGAAAATCGAATCCGTTATGCACTCGGCCGGACAAATCAGAGAAAAGCCTTTACGGAAGCTGGCAAAACACCTAACAGC
>JAIPHC010000047.1 GCA_021735405.1 Candidatus Omnitrophota bacterium
ATAACCTGGGCTAAAGATTTGCCTCTGCCGCTTCTGACCTCAGCCAGCTCTTGATAAGAAACATCTTTTGCTTTAACTGTAATTACATTTCCGACAATGCTTAAAATTTTACTATGAACTTTTCTCATTTTTCTTCCTCTTTTTGTTTTTGTGAACTTAAAAATTGGTCAATCTCTTTTTCTGAGTTTTTATATTTCTCTGAGCCTTTTTCTGTATAGTTCCAGTCAATAAAAAGTGATCTTAGCTTATAAAACATTTTCCTTGCCTGATCTTTATCAGAAAACTTAAACTTAGTATCAAGGATAAAAGATATTTTATCGAAAACATAAGCCTGCCTCTCGATTCCTGTAGCTGCATCTATTGGATTAAATCCATTTTGCTGCAAATAAACCGCATCTAAAAAATCCGACTTTAAGTAAACCTGATAATCATCCAAAGAAGTCCCTTCTTCTCCCACAACTTTCATCATCTGGTCAACCTCATCGCCTTTTTTTAAAACATTTCTAGCTTTTTCCACTTTGTCTTTATTTAGCGGGGTTTGATAACGTGACCAGCTCTGGAGCGGGTCAACCGAAGGGTATTTACGGGCATTGGCTCTGTCCCGGGATAACCCATGGAAGGCCCCTACAACCTTAAGAGTGGATTGAGTAACCGGTTCGTCAAAGTTGCCTCCTGCCGGAGAAACCGTTCCCCCAATAGTAAGGCTTCCTTTTTTATCAAAGGGAAGTTTGACATGTCCGGCTCTTTCGTAAAATTCGGCAATACGAGATTCAAGATAGGCAGGATAAGCTTCTTCTCCGGGTATTTCTTCCAGCCTCCCCGATATTTCGCGCATGGCTTGAGCCCAGCGTGAAGTTGAATCTGCCAAAAGTAAAACATTTAATCCCATCTGCCGGTAGTATTCACCTAATGTTGCCGCGGTGTAAACCGATGCGTCCCTGGCTGCAACCGGCATCGAGCTTGTGTTGCAAATAACGATAGTCCTTTCCATAAGCGAACGCCCTGTACGCGGGTCTTCTAATTTAGGAAATTCTTTTAAAGTCTCAACCACTTCTCCGGCTCTTTCCCCGCAAGCAGCCAGAATTACCACATCTACATCCGCGTAGCGGCTTATAAGTTGCTGCAAAACTGTTTTGCCTGATCCAAACGGGCCGGGTATACAATAAGTCCCTCCCTTCGCCACCGGAAAAAAAGTATCTAAGATTCTCATCTTGGTGGCCAATGATTCTTGTGGCGTAAATTTTTGAGTATAAGCTGAAATTGGAACCTTAACCGGCCAAGTAATTATCATAGTTACTTCAATCTCGGCTCCGGCTTGGTCTTCTAAAACCGCTATTTTATCTTTGACCTTATAATCGCCCTCTGAAGATATCTTTTTAACAGTTAAATCTCCTTTTGCAGAAAAAGGAACAAAAATAAAATGCTTAAAAATTCCTTCTTCCACATAACCCAGAGGCTGGCCGGCTGAAACCTTTTTGCCTTCGATATTTTTTTGAGGCTTAAAATGCCACTTTTTTCCGCTGCCCACGGCTTCAAGCTGTTTGCCTCTTGGCAAAAAAACTCCAAACTCCTTAGCTAAATCATGAAGGGGATTTTGCAGTCCGTCATAAACCTGGCCTAGGAGCCCGGGGCCAAGTTCAACTGAGATCATCTCGCCTGAAAACTCAATTTTATCGCCCACCTTTATCCCTTTTGTATCTTCAAAAACCTGCATAGAAGCAGTATTTTGATTTATGCGGATTACTTCTGATTTAAGGCGCTGCTGGCCGGCTATAACATAACCTACTTCATTCTGTGAGATGCTGTCAGCGAATTCAACTGTAATCATGTTTCCGCTAATTGCGGTTATTTTACCGGATTTTTTCATCTTCCACCTCGGTTAATGAATCAAATTTTTTAGTTCCTTCTTCTTTATCAAAACTTAATACTTTTTCTAATATCTGTAATTTAAGAAAATACGCTATTACCGCTTCTAAATTAAAAATATTCCCTTGGGAAAGATGGCCAACTTTCTGCCACCTATATAAAAATAACTTTTTTTCAACTTCGAGCGGATTCCCTTGCAAAAGTTTTTTATCCAATACCGGCCCGGCTTGGTATTCTTGTCTATTTTTTTTGCTTTCCCTGTATGCCGCTAAACTTTCCCTTAAAGCTAACTCAAATTCTTTATACTCTTTGACAAAAGAAGTTTTACCCCTTTTTTCCAAATCATCGATGCCGGCTTCTTTAAGTTTAACAAACTCTTCCTCGCTTAACCATTTCTTGGCTTCTTCTAAAAAAAGATTTTTGTCTAAATAAGTCTGCTCTCCGAACTTAAGCAGTGGCAGCTGAGCGATAAGATAGTAGTATTTATCCATTCTTTTTAACTGAAATTAAATCTGAAATAGCCGGGTTTAAAAAAACCGATAAAGATTCGGCTATTCCTTCCTCAGAAAAGTCATAATAGGTATTTTCGGCCTTTATCCCAATCTGGAAACCTTTGGCAAAAGATCCCGAGCTCTTTATCTCGATTCCTTTTTTTGCTTCTTCTTTAAACCTTAAAAATAAAAGCTCCTCTAATTTTTCTTTATCATCCTGGTTTACTAAAATCTCTAATTTATTGCTTTTGCCCTCTGACCATTTTTTTACTATATTTTCTAATATTTTTGCCATCAATTCAGGCGTCAATGTTTTTTTTAGTTCTTTTTTTAAAATAGCGTCAAAGATAAAAGTGAGCTTTTCTTTCACCGACAGTATTACGTTGCGCGCGGCCTGCTCAAGAGAACTTTCTGCGTTTTTTTGAAACTTCTCTGCTTCTTTTTTAGCCTCTTCTTTGGTCTTTTCTGCCTCTTCTTGCGCTTTTTTGATTATTTCTTTTTCTTTTTTCTGAGCCTCTTTTATTATCTGATTCGATTTTTGCTCAGCCTGCTCGACTCCTTCTTTCTGAATCTTTTCGATTAAACTTTCTAATTTAACATCCATTATTTCCTCCCGCTAAACTTATGCCAATATCTGTGTATATCTTAAAAATCTACGTATATCTATTTGAAACAAAATTATAAAACTTTCGCTTGAAAATGCAAACTGTTTTAACAATCGGAAAAATCGCACTATGCAACATTTCCGTTTGAACCTGTTTTGTTGCATAGTGGCATACGTTACTTTTTTCCTTAAAAACTACAGCATCATTGCGAATTCTTGACAACCGTGCTATTAAAGAGCTCTTTCTATTAAACTTTCGGCTGCTCTATAAGGATTGTCACTTTTAACTATCGGACGGCCCACAACAAAATAGTCGGAACCGGCTTTTACCGCATCGGCTAAACTGGCGGTTCTTTTTTGATCGTCGGCAGATGGTTTCTGCCTTATCCCGGGGGTTACAGTAAGCAAACCTGTTTCTCTTTTAATCTCCCTTGCTTCCCAAACACTACAGACAACCCCTTGGACTCCCGCTTCCTTTCCTTCTTTAGCCAAATTTAAAATTTGTTCCGGGGCCGCCTTTTTTGAAGTTAACTCTGTAACTCCAAAAACCAAGGGAGCTCTTTTATCGCTTTCTTTAGCATAATCAGAAATTTTATCAGTCAGCATTGAAATACTTTCTCTCCCCGCTTTTAGGTGCACGGTAAAAGCCCAAACACCCAGGTCAATAAAAGCTTTAGCAGTTTCAATCATAGTGTTAGGAATGTCATAAAGTTTAAAATCTAAAAATACATCCGCGCCTTTTTTACAAACCCAATTAATGGCTTCCGGGCCGAATCTAGTATAAGCTACCGGGCCTATTTTAAACTTCTTTGCCTTAGGCGTCAGTTGTTCGATTATATTTTTTATCTTTTCTTCTGAATCCAGGTCAAGAGCAACAACTAAACTGGGCCATAAATCAACCATTAAAGCTTCTCCTTAAATCATTTATTTTTTTCATTTCGTTTTTATCCATATAACTTTTAATTCCGGATAAAATATTCCCTGCCGCGTTAGGATCAGTCAAGTTTACCGTCCCCAGGCTCACCGCGGCCGCGCCGGCAAGTAAAAACTCCAGAGCGTCTTTATGGTTAGTAATTCCTCCGCCGCCGATTACGGGAATTCTTACAGAATTAGCTACCCGCCAAACCCGGTACAAACTCATAGGTTTTATCGCCGGCCCGGAATAACCTCCGGTAACATTGCCTAAATAAGGCTTTTTGTTTTCTACGTCGATAGCTAAAGAAAAGTAAGTATTTACCATCGAAACTGCGTCGGCGCCGGAATCGGCAACAGCTTTAGCTATCTTTACAATATCGGTTACTTCCGGGGTAAGCTTTGCGATTAAAGTTTTTTTAGTTAACTTTCTTATTTTTTTTACTAAGTCAGAACTTAATTTCTGGCTTTGTGAAATTAATTTTTTCTTACCCAAATTAGGGCAAGATAAATTAAGCTCAAAAGCGTCGGCCTTGTCTTGTTGATCAAGCTTCTCCACCAACTGTTTATATTCTTTTTCTGAAAAGCCCCCTAAACTTATAATATGCTTAGTTTTTAACCTTCCCAATGCCGGAAGTTTTTCTTTAATAAATGAATCCACACCCGGATTAGCAAGCCCTATCGAATTAATCACTCCGTAATCAGTTTCATAAATTCGCGGAGGAATATTGCCTTCTCTTGGCTCTGCTGTAATGGTTTTTGAAACTACCGCGCCAATTGAGGAAAAATCAACCAATCTTTTTAGCTCATCGCCGAAGCCAAAGGTGCCGGAAGCGCAAATGATTGGATTTTTTAGCTTTAACTTGCCAATATTAACTGCTAAATTCATCTTCTTATTCTATTCTATAACCACTTGTTTTTCAAACAATAAAAGCTACTTGCCTAAAATCATCTTTAAAGAAACAACTAACAAAAACGCGCCAAAAAATCTTCTCAGAGCTAAATCCGGTATTTTATGAACAAACTTTGCCCCTAAATAACCGCCAACAAAGAAACCTATACACATTAAAGCCGCTACTTTTATTTTTACATTGCCAGCCTGATAATACTTGATGGCGGCAAGTAAGCCAATCGGGGGAATCATCATCGCTAAAGTTGTGCCCTGGGCTTGATGCTGGCTAAACCCAACCAGATAAACCAAGGCGGGAATCATTACAGCTCCTCCTCCTAAGCCTAAAAAACCGCTAAAAATTCCTGCTCCCAACCCTAAAGCTATATATAAATACCACATCTTTTCCTCCCTAATATTAATATATCTCTTTTAAGCTAAACACCGGCCCGTCCTGGCAAACTTTTCTATATCCGGATTTGGTGGATATAACACAAGCGCAGCAAACGCCTAAGCCGCAGCCCATAAACTGCTCAAAAGAAAGCTGAGCATCTATATTCTTATAATTTTTTAAAACTTTATTTATTTGGTAAAACATATCTTTAGGGCCGCAAGCGTATACATTAGTCCTAAGTTCTAAGTCATAAGTCATAAGTTGTTTTTTTAATAAATCAGTAACAAAACCCTTTTCGCCCTTTGAACCATCTTCGGTAGTTGCGTTAACTTGAAAACCCAAATTCTTAAATTCTTTTTCACAAACAACTTCTTTTTTATCCTTAGCTCCCAGCAATATTATATTTTCTAACGTTGGACGTTGGACTTTGGACATTGGACGTTTTACCAGCTTCTGCGCCAAAAACAACAAAGGAGCAACTCCAATTCCTCCGGCAACCAAAATTGAATTTTCTCCGTTTTTTATCTTAAACCCGTTTCCTAACGGCCCAATAATGTCTAGCTGGTCGTTTTTTTTCTTTTGCGCCAAAGACTTTGTCCCCCGGCCTCTTACTTTAAAAAGTATATAGATTAAATTATTTTCTATTCTGTGGATACTCAAGGGCCTGCGTAATATGGTTGATTTTAATTTTAGATGAAGAAAATTACCGGGTTGAGCAACCCTGGCGATATGGCTTGACTGAAAGCTAAGTAAAAAAATATCATCCTTTACCTTTTTAACTTCTTCTATCTTTACTTT
>JAIPHC010000005.1 GCA_021735405.1 Candidatus Omnitrophota bacterium
AAGCAACCCTCGCACTGAATTCCCTATATATATTTTATCTGCCTCTTTTAAGTCTTTTAGATAAAGCTTTTTTTCAAAGGCTTTCTTTTCCTTGATTAAATGCTTTCTCAAAACTCCCTCCAGAAGGCCGCAGGAGACAGGCGGGGTAAGAAGTTTTTTCTTTTTTTCCAAAAATATATTTGTAATTGTTCCTTCAGTAACTTCTTTGAATTTGTTTAAAAAAATAGTTTCAAAAAACCCTTCTTTTTGAGCCTTTTTTCTTTCCCGGTCATAAAAACTTCGATTGGTTGTTTTATGGTAAAGAAAAATATCGTTAGGGTCAATTGTTTGAGAATTTATTTTAACCTTAACTGGCTGCCGTGTTTTTTCCAATCTTGCCGCAAAAGAATCGATTTTGCCTTTTGAATCAACTAAAAGCCTGATTTTAATATCTTTTTTTTTGCCTTTTACTTTCTTTTCTAACTCTTTTTTTATCTTATCTTGATAAAAAGGAAATGAAAAATAAGCAGATGACCTTTTAAGCCTCGCTAAATGCAGGTCAAGAAGCCAAAAGCCTTTGTCTTGCGACCACAATATAGTTTCAACCAACTTTAAGGATTTCTTGGGTTTAATAAAAAAATCTGCCTTAAGCAGGGCTTCGCGGTATTCTGAGTTTTTTTTAGAATCATATAAAATCCCGCCTCCCACACCCAGTTCGCCTCTTTCTTTTTCCAACTGAACAGTCCTTATCGCTACATTAAAACAACTTTTCCTTTTGGGAGCGATATACCCGATTGAACCCGTATAGGCGCGGCGCGGTTCTTTTTCCAATTCTTTAATTATCTCCATTGTTTTAATTTTGGGGGCGCCGGTTACCGAGCCACAGGGAAAAAGCGAAGAAAAGATGTCTTTTAAGTTTTTCCTCTTATCCAGTTTTGCTTCGACCGTAGATGTCATTTGATAAAGAGTCTTATGCTTTTCTACGCTAAAAAGAGCCGGCACAGACACCTCGGTCGAAATTCTTCCCAAATCATTGCGCAAAAGATCGGTAATCATAACATTTTCGGCTTGCGTTTTTTTGCTGCTGGCAAGTTTATTTTTTTCCTTTTTATCTTTGGAGTGATTTGCCCCGCGCGCGGCTGTCCCTTTCATCGGCCTGGTTGTAATTTTTTTCCCGTCGCTTCTAATAAACAGTTCCGGAGAAAAAGAAAGTAAAGATTCATTTTCGCTAGGCCTTACCAAAGCTGTATAGGGAGTCGGCTGGCTATTGCGCAAATAGCTATAAAGCGTAACCGGATTGCCTTGAAAATCAAATTTGATCTTAAAAGTAAAATTAACCTGGTAGCTAAAACCCTCTTTTAAAAAATACTTGATTTTTTCTACTTTTTTTATATATTCGTTTTTACTTATATTTGCTTTAAAATTTTTAACAAAAGGGTATTTACCCTGCTGATAAGGCGGGTTTTCTAATTCTACTTTGTCGGGAGCCGCGGTAACCAGAAACCATGCTAAAGGAAAATCATTTTTTTCTTGCAGCTTGCCTAAAGCGCCCTCTAGATAATAACCGAATTCGTAACAAAAATACCCTGCCAGCCAAAAACCCTTTTTTAAATAATTTTCTATTTTTTCAAAAAAAAGTTCGGTTGAATCATTATGTTTGAAGGTAAGGATGTCGATAGCATCAGAAAAAAGAAACGACTTGCGATTTTCCCCGTCTTTTTTTGCTGTATCCAAAAAAACATAAGGCGGTTTTAACTTAGACAATTTTTCCAAAGATAAAAATAACATACAATTCTAGTCCTTTTTGTCCACCTCGTAGGTGGACAATAGGTGGACAAAATTAGGCCTTGCCTGGCTTGCTTTTTTTCATTCCACCTACGAGGTGGAATGGTTCATTTTTGGCAATTAGGGCAAAAACAAGTTCCTCTTCCTGCTATAGTTGTTTTTTTAAGTGGTTTCTTGCAGATGGGGCATGGTTGATTTTTTTTCCCGTAGACTTTAAGCCTTTTTTCCATGCCTCCAGCTTGGCCTTCTAAGTTTCTATAAGAATCAACCGAAGATCCTCTGTATTTTATCGCCTCAGCTAATACTGCTTTAAGTTTTTCATAAAGCTTATCCTTTTCTTTGACAGTTAAACTCGTTGCGCTCCGGCGCGGATCTATCTTAGCTAAAAATAAAGCTTCTTGAGCATAAATATTACCAACTCCGGCAATAAAATTTTGGTTCATGATTAAAGACTTAACATTTGCCTTCCTGCGCTTTAGCATTTGCTTGAATTGATTAGAGGTTAGCTGAAAAATTTCCGGGCCCAGCCTTTGTAAAAAATTCAAGTCTTTGTATTCCTTCCTCAGCCGCAGGTGCCCCAGAAGGCGGGAATCCATATAATTAAGAAAATTTCCGTCTGAAATTTTAAATAAAACTCTTGCTTTGGGTTCTTCTTTCCCGTATCTAAGCCAGCCGGTTATCCTTAAGTGAATAATTAAAAAACAGCCTGGTTGTAATTTAAAAATTAAAAGTTTGCCTTTTCTTATTATTTTTTCTATTTTCTTGCCGATAATTTCTTTTTTGAATTTGGCAACCGAAGGTTCTTTTATTACTCTGGATTTTTTAATTTTCAACCCAACAATTTTTTTTCCTGCTACTTTCTTTTCTAAATCTTTTTGTATAGTTGCAACTTCCGGTAATTCGGGCATCAGCCTCTCCTGATTGACTCAATTCGTTGCCAGCCAATATCGCTCGTTAACATTGATTGATAATCTTTACATAAACTTTCCTGCTTCGGGGCCCGTCGAACTCACAAAAATAAATTCCCTGCCAGGTTCCCAAAGCAAGTTTTTCCTTTTCAATAATTATCTGCAAATCCGCCCCCAGCAATGAACTTTTTATGTGCGAATCAGAATTGCCTTCCGCATGTAAATAACCTTCATCAGCCGGAACTAACCTGTTTAAATAATTAATAATATCTTTTTGAACCGAAGGGTCGGCATTTTCGTTTATAGTCAAAGCGGCTGTGGTGTGAGCGCAAAAAAGAATACAAACCCCTTCTTTAACTCCCGATTTTTTTACAACTTCTTTTACCTTTAAGCTTATATCCACCAATTCATTTCTTTTTTTCGAATTAACGGCAATAGATTCCATACCTGCCTCCCGGTTTTGTTAACCCTCTCGGTTGAAAATGGTTTTTATTAAAAAATAATAAAATAACTTATCAACAAAACTATCAAAAACAAAATCAGCCAACCAACCCGCTTGCTTTTTTTTCTAACGATTGCGTCTTTGCCGCAGTAATAACAGGAAGTAGCATCTTGAGGAATTGGCTTGCCGCAATGAGGGCATTTTACTAAATGGTTAAAATCCAAATCTTCTTCTTGCTCGTTTTCCTGGTAATATTGAAAAAATCCTTCGGGCATTTTATCTCTCGGGTTATTATTTATCTTTAGGTCAGATTTTTGTGAATCCCATTATACTTTTCGGTTTGTTTAATTTTATAAAAAACAAGCTGAACCAGGCGGGCATTTTCTTTTATTTCTACTCCAGCCGGATTATGAACCATTAAGATAAATTCTCCTTTCCCTGAGAACCCGGCATCCCAGACGCCATGCTGGGTAAGGCAACCGATTCGCAATAAAGAGGTCCGGCTAAAAGCCAAAGCAATTAGATCATCGGCTAAATTAACAATCTCATTGGTTTTTACCTTATAAGGCCCGGGGGCCAGGCGCCACCAGCCGTACTTATCTTCTTTGTTTTTTTTCTTAACGCTAATTTCTTCTGCCTCAGGGATAACTCTTTCCTTATTTGAAAAATCCAAGGACCCGGTTTTTGAAAACCTTGAAAGCGTAGCTGCGGTCAAATCAATCCCGTTAGGAGTTAATTGCTTTTCAAGGTTTATGTAACCTTCGACTATTTTTTTTCTTTCGATTAACTCTTGGATTTCTTTTTTATTTAACATCCTCTTTTATCACCTCCACCGCTTGTTCGGGGGTAGCCGCTTCTTTAACTCCTTCTATCTGCCAGCTCCCAATCCCAATTACTTTTTTGCCTTCGGATAAAGCAAAACCTATTTCTGAAAGCGTACCGTATTTCCCGCTGACCGCCACTATATAATCTGCTGCCCTAACCACCAAAGTATTTCTAATAAAACCAAGGCCGGTGGGTATCTTTACATCCAGATAATTATTTGCTTCCTTGCCGTCATAAGACGGTAAGATTCCAACGGTTAAACCTCTTTTATTCTTTGCGCCCCGGCAAGCCGCCTCCATAACCCCCGGCCCGCCTCCGCAAATTAAAATCCATCCATTGCGGGCAATAAGCTCGCCTAGCTTTTCTGCTATCTGGTAATATTTTTTTAAACAAGTTGAACCGCCAACTACTGCTATATTCATGATTATGATTAGTATATGAGTATATGAGTTGATGAGTATATGGGAAAATAATATTCGCTTTCATAAACACTTTTACCCATACACCCATTTACCCATATACACATTAACTTAGAAATGTCCCCGGCAGGATTCGAACCTGCATTTTTGGCTCCGGAGGCCAACGCTCTATCCATTGAGCTACGGGGACTTTTCAAAACAAAGTTAATTGATTTTCTTGGTTATCTTTTCCTTGATTCCCTTTTCCTTGAAAAACTTTGACTTGGCCGTATTCGCCGTCATAGCCCGGAATAAGCTCAACCTGTTTTTCCCTTACCTTCCTTATACCACTTGCAAGCCGATCCGGCAACTTTAAGCTCAGCTCTTCTGGGGAAAGCTTATCGAGCAGTTCAAGTTCCGGCCCGATGTTTGCAACTAAATCCAGGTAAATTTTGGCAACAGTCTTTGTATTTTTGCCTACCCCTTCAGCCTCGGCAATTATTTCATCTAAAGGCACCAGGCTTTTATACCCTATTGCGCCCTCGGGAACAAAGCCTTCTTCCCTGTCGGCTAGCTGATTCACCCGGTTTAATACTCCTTTGGTCAGCGGCTTTTTACATAGCGGGCAAATCCCGTTATATTCTTTTGTCTGCTTAGGGTGGAAACTTTTCTTGCAATTCCGGTGGCCGTCATAATGATACTTTCCTTCCTGAGGGAAAAATTCTATAGTATAAAGAAATTTACTTTTATCCTTTTTTTCCAAAGCTTCCTTTATCTGCCAATAATTTAGCTCGCAGTCAAACACATTAGCTTCCCTGCCGACGCGGTTAGGAGAATGGGAATCTGAGTTGGATACTAAAGAAAATTTGTCTAAAGCCGAAACCATCCAGTTCATGGCAGGGTCCGAAGATAAGCCGGTCTCAAGAGCGGTAATATTGTCTCTATATTTTCCGAAAGCTTCTTCTAATGAATCAAATCCCGAACGCGACCCGAACACCGAAAACCAAGGAGTCCAAATATGAGCCGGAATAAGCATTATCTGGTCGGAAATTCTAAACAATTCTTCTGCGAGGCGAAAACAGCTAATTCCTAAAATCGGCCTTCCGTCTGAAGCGATATTACCGTAGAAAGAAAGCATTCGATTTATCTCTTTCACAACTTTAAACGAAGGCGCCAGCAGTAAATTGTGAACTCGGTAGGTTTTACCGCCTTGTGAGTATATACTGGATATTTCTCCGGAGAGAATAAAATTTACCCCCTGATATTGATAAAGCCCGGTTTTTTCTTTTGGCCTAAGGCAGCTTTGCAGCTCCTGGAGCCAGAGATGATGGGTAAAATCCCCTGTGCCTAAAAGATCGACCCCTTTTCTTTTTGACCATTCAGCAAGATGCTCAAGGTCCATATTTTTAGATGTAGCCCGTGAATATTTCGAATGAATATGAAAATCTGCGATAAATTGCATCTGACTAAATAAACCTTCCTTTATAAAAAACCCTCTCGATTTTTCCTTTTAGCTTCCTTCCTAAAAAACAAGAGTTTTTTGATTTAGAAAAAAAATTGTTTTTTTCGACCACCCACTCTTTTTTAGGGTCGAAAACTATAAGTTCAGCTTTTCTGCCTTCTTTAATCTCTGGTTCGGGTATTTTCAAAACTTCGGCCGGCTTAGCTGTAAACTTATTAACTAAATCCGGCCAATCCAAGAATTTTACCTCTATTAACTCTGTAACCGCAACCGCTAATTCAGTTTCCAACCCAATTGTTCCGAATTCAGCTCTTTCGAATTCTATGTCTTTTTCATTTTCGGTATGAGGAGCATGATCGGAAGCAATCAAATCAATAACACCTTCTCTTAAAGCTTGTTTAATGGCTAAAGCGTCATCCCGGCTTCGCAAGGGCG
Organism: Candidatus Omnitrophota bacterium; assembly: GCA_021735405.1. Classification (GTDB taxonomy): domain Bacteria; phylum Omnitrophota; class Gorgyraeia; order Duberdicusellales; family 4484-171; genus PXAH01. Next base: position 6,235 of record JAIPHC010000005.1, read on the forward strand.
GATTAATTTTTTTATTAGTATCAAAATCCCAAAGGTCTTCTTCGGATAAAGAAAAATAGTGCGGCGCGGTTTCTGCGCTGACCCTAACGCCTCTTTTTTTAGCTTGAGAAATAATCTCAACCGATTCTTTGCAGCTTAGATGAGCAATATGTATTCTCGCTTCTGCCTCTTCTGCCAGCCTTATATCTCTGGCTACTCTCTCAAACTCTGCTGATTTCGGTATCCCCCGCAACCCTAAACAGGTAGAACTAAAACCTAAATTAAGCACACCCTTTTTCGATAACGACCTGTCCTCGCTGTGGCAAATTACAATAATATCATTTTTTTTAGCTTGCTCAAAGGCTTTAAGCATTAATTGGCTGTCGTCTACCGAACTGCCGTCATCGGTTATTGCCTTTACCCCTTCTTGGGCCAAGCCTTCTATATCAACAAGTTTTTTACCCTTTCTGCCTTCGGTTATTGCTGCTGAAATCAATACATTGGAATGAGCTTTTTCTTTAAGCTTTTCTTTAAGCAGCTTTACGGCTTCCCGGGAATCTATAGCCGGTTCTGTATTCGGCATAGCCAAAATAGTGGCAGCCCCTCCGGCTAAAGCCGCCTTAGTTCCGGTTTCGATAGTTTCTTTATCCTCTCTGCCCGGTTCACGTAAATGCACATGCATATCTATAAGGGTTGGCATTATTATTTTCCCTGCTGCGTTAATCTCTTTTTCTATCCCCTCACAGCTTATCTGCGGCGCTATTTTTGCTATTTTCCCTTTATCGATTAAAATATCGGCTACTCTCGGCTTCCTTTCTTTAGAATTGACTATTTTTCCTTTTTTAATTAATATCTTCATAAACAAACTCCAAAACTATATACCAACATCTTTATTCTTAGCTCCCGCAACAAGATATAAAGCAGCCATCCGGACCGCAATCCCGTTGGTTACTTGTTCTAAAATAACCGAGTTCGGCCCGTCTGCCACTTGAGAGGATATCTCGACTCCTCTATTAATCGGGCCCGGGTGCATAACCAATATATCTTTATTGGTTTTTTCGATTCTTTTTTGAGTAATTCCGTATTTTTTAAAATATTCTAATTTTTGCGGAAAAGCTGAAAGTTGGTCTCTTTCGAATTGCATCCTCAAAACATTTACCGCATCAGATTGGGACAAAGCCTCGTCTATATCCGGAATTATCGAAACGCCCATTTTTTCGACTTCCGGAGGGATAAGTATCTCCGGAGCGCAAACTATTACTTTTGCTCCCAGCTTAGTCAATCCCCAAATATTTGAACGCGCTACCCGTGAATGCGCGATATCTCCCACAATGGTTACGGTTAATCCTTTAATTTTTCCTTTCTTTTCTCCTAAAGTAAAGATATCCAGCAAGGCTTGGGTCGGATGCTCATGCCATCCGTCTCCGGCATTAACCACGCTTATATTTACGTGGCGGGAAAGCATGGCCGCTGCTCCGGCCGCATTATGCCTGACTACAATTATATCTGCTTTTAAAGCTTCGATATTTCTGCCGGTATCGTTAAGAGTTTCGCTTTTACGTACGCTTGAATATTCAGTTGCTATATTTATTACGTCTGCCGAAAGCCTTTTAGCCGCTACCTCAAAAGAAACTCTGGTTCTTGTCGAAGGTTCATAAAATAAATTAACTATGGTTTTACCGCGTAAAGCCGGGACTTTTTTAATCTGGCGGGTAGTAACCTCTTTAAAAGAGGCGGCTGTTTGAAGTAAATTTTCTATCTCTTTTTTACTTAGCTCCCTTAAGCCCAATAAATCTTTCTTGCGCCATTTTTTAAAATCTTTATTTTTTTTAGCTGCTTTTTCCATAAATGATCTAAGCGGGTTCACTTCCCCCGCAATACCACCTTATCTTCTGAGTCTATCTCCTTTAACTTCACCTCAACAATCTGGCCTCTGGCAGTAGGAATATTTTTGCCGGCAAAATCAGCCCTAAAGGGGAGCTCCCTGTGGCCCCTGTCAATTAAGGTTAAAAACCGAATTTTTTCCGGCCGGCCAAAATCCATAATTTGATCTAAAGCGGCTCTTACGGTCCTGCCGGTAAACAAAACATCGTCGATTAAAATAATTACTTTTTGATAAATATCAAAACCGATTATAGTCTTTTTAACTATCGGTTTTGGCCCGATAACGGTTAAATCATCCCTATAAAAGGTAATGTCTAATTCCCCCAGAGGCAGGTCGGCTCGGCTTATATCCTTAATTATCTTTTTTATTCTTTTAGCTAAAGGAACTCCTCGGGTTTGGATCCCCACTAAAGCTAACTTGGCTGGATCGGGATTTTTTTCTAAAATCTGGTGAGAAAGCCTTTTTAAGCTTCTTTCGATATCTTGGGAAGTTAAAATTATCTTTTCTTGTTTGTCTTTTTTCATAATAATCCTTCCTGGCCTCGCCGAACCAGTTTAAAGGTTATTTAATACTATTATCTCTGCCCCTGCCTGTCAAGGATAAAAAGTTAAACTCTCATTAAATCTAACTACTTTGTCATCCTGAGGATCTCTGCAACGGTTTTTAGATTCTTCGGTCGCTGCCGCCCCCTCAGAATGACGCTGAGGACAAAACAAGGGTAAATTCTCCCTTTGGCTTTTTTTCCCTGAAATGCTCAACTGCTTCTTTTAGGCTAGATTCGACAACCTCTTCAAACTTTTTCGTTAATTCACGGCAAACTGTTATTTTTTTATCTCCTAAAACTCTCTCTAATTCTTCTAAGGTACGTACGATTCGATAGGGCGATTCAAAAAAAACACTGCTCCCCGGACAATTTGGTATTTGAGCAATAAGCTTGCGCCGGGCTCCTTTTTTCCTCGGCAGATAACCGAAAAAAGTAAATTTATCTGAACTTATGCCGCTTAACGAAAGCGCTGTGATTAAACTGGATGCCCCCGGCAAAGAAGTGACTTCAACCTTTTCTTCTCTACAGCGGCGGATCAGTTTAAAACCCGGATCCGAGATAGTAGGAGTGCCGGCGCTGGAGACTAAAGCTATCTCTTTTCCTTTTTTTAATTCATTTAAAACCCGGGCGGTTTTTTTGTCTTCATTATGGTCATAAAAACTTATCAATTTATTCTTTATATTAAAATGTTTTAACAAGGTTCCTGTTTTACGCGTGTCTTCGGCTAAAACAAAATCGACCTCTCTTAAAACGCCTAAGGCCCGCAAGGTTATGTCTTCTCGGTTTCCAATTGGGGTAGCAACTATATACAACATATTCCTCTCATTCGACCGTTACCGATTTTGCTAAGTTGCGCGGCTGGTCTATCTCTGCTCCTAAATTTTTTGCCACAGAATAAGCAAAAAGCTGAAGGGCGACCGCTACAAGCAGGGGAGAAAATTCTTGGAATTTTAGCTTAGGAATATAGACCGCCTGGTCGGCAAAAGAGAAAATCTCTTTATCGGCCGGATTGATAACCGCTAAAATTTTTCCTTTGCGGGCTTTTATCTCTTGCAGGTTGGATGCCATCTTTTCGTGCAGATAATCCATCGGGGCGATGCAAACCACCGCCCGGTATTCATCGATTAAAGCAATCGGGCCGTGCTTCATCTCTCCGGCCGGATAACCCTCTGCGGGTATATAAGAAATCTCTTTGAGTTTAAGGGCTCCTTCTAAAGCCGAAGGAAAATTAATACCTCTTCCTAAAAAAAGAAAACAGCCCATTTTTGAAAATTTTTTGGCGATAGACGCAATTTTTTTGCTTTGTTTTAAAATCTTTTTTTGATAAAAAGGTATCCGGGATAACTCTTTCAACATTTTATTTTTTTCCCGGGCGGTTATAGTATTTTTTATATTGGCTAGATATAAAGAAAATAAATAAAGGCAGAATAGTTGAGTGGTGTAAGCTTTAGTCGAAGCAACGCCAATTTCCGGGCCGGCAGGAGTATAGATAAAACTATCGCTTTCTCTGACTAAACTTGAACCTAAAACATTACAAATTGACAACACTTTCGCTTTGCGCTTTTTTGCTTTCTTTAAGGCAGCTAAAGTGTCTGCGGTTTCTCCCGATTGAGAAATAGCGATAAACAAATCCCCTTTATCTACATTAAAATCCCGATAGCGGAATTCCGAAGAAGTGTCGACCTCGATTTTAATTTTGGTATGCCGTTCTAAAAAATATTTGGCTACACAAGCCGCATGAAAAGCCGTGCCGCAGGCAGTAATAAAAATATTTTTTATCCCTTTTAAATAGCTTTTGCTTAATTTTAACTGGTCGAAGCTAATTTGATTCTTCCTGGTATAAATATCTAAGGTATCCTGCAATACTTTCGGCTGTTGGTGGATTTCTTTAAGCATAAAATGCTTAAATCCTTTCTTTTTAGCTTCTTCGCTTTTTATTTTTATTTTTTCTTTGTTGACTTTTATTTTTTTATGCTGAAAATCATAAACTTTTATCTTTTTTGACTCCAAAACGACTATTTGCTTTTCTTTTAAGTAAACCGCTTCCTTGGCTAAAGGCACTATAGCCGGCAAATCGGAAGCAAGAAAATAACCTTGGGGTGAAACCCCGACAAGAAGCGGGCTCTTGTGACGAACTCCCACCATTTTATCTGGTTCGGATTCGGAAAAAACCGCTAAAGCAAAAGACCCTTTTAATTCCTTTACTGCGGAAAAAACCGCTTCTTCTACCGACCCCCTGTAATGGCTGGCAATCAGGTTTACCGCCACTTCCGAATCTGTATTGCTTATAAACTTATAACCTTTTTTTCTTAACTTATTTTTTAAGTTAAGATAGTTTTCGATAATTCCGTTATGAACTATATAAAGATTCTTTTTAGAACTTTTATGAGGATGGGCGTTGACTTTAGTCGGCTGGCCGTGGGTAGCCCAACGGGTATGGAGCAAGGCCAAAGAATATTTGCTGCCTAAATTAGCCTTAAGGCCGGCTTTCAACTTATGGATCTTTCCCGAGTTTTTCTTGCAGAAAAATTTGCCTGAATCATAAGCTGCGACTCCGCAAGAATCATAACCTCTGTATTCTAATCTTTGCAACCCGTCAAGAAGGCGGGAGAGTTTAATTTTTTTTCCTTTATATCCAAAAATACCGCACATTATCGATTATTATTTTTGCCTTTCTTTTTTTCTGCAAAAATTTTTTTTGTATCTCTATTAGTAAAATAAAGGATGATTATTGAAAAAAACAAAAACTGAGGAAAGAGAAAAACGATTGAACTTGGCTGGACTATAGCTGCCAAAAGAAAAGCGGCAACTATAACGGCGGAAAAATAAACCAGTGCCTTCCTGGCTTTTTCTTTATGATAGATAATTCCAATACCCGAAAACAAAAGAAACCCGGAAAAGAGCAAAGAAATAGTATTAATTGTTTTAATCTGGTTGGGGCTGATTTGAGAACTAATTTCTCCCTGGCCGATTTTTTCCAAAGAATCCCGATAACGGTTGTAATCTAAATTAATATGGCTAACTAAAGAAATCGCCCCTAAAACAATAGTTAACATTCCTAAAATTGCAATCCCTTTGGGGGCTTTTCTTGCTTTTTTATTCTGCATGGGAAGGTTGCATCCGTTAGTGCTGTTGATAAAAATAAAAGCTGGCGTCCCCAGCCGGATTTGAACCGGCGCCGCAGGCTCGAAAGGCCCGTGTCCTAGACCAGGCTAGACGATGGGGACATTTTTAAAACTAGTTAATTTTAAGTTTTTAAAAAAATTTGTCAACAAAATTATCCATCCAAAACGACATGCGCTATAGCGGCAAGCTTATCTCCCTTGCCTAAATTTATCACCTTAACCCCTTGAGTGGAGCGTCCGGAAGTGCGGATATCTCCTACCTTGGTTCTAATCAAAATTCCTTTTTCAGTAATATACATTACCTCATCCTGGCTTTCAACCAAAAGGATTCCCTTTACCTCGCCCACCTTAGGAGAAAGTTTTATATTGATTATCCCTTTCCCCCCTCTGGATTGGCTTCGATATTCCTTGATTTGAGTTCTTTTCGCAAACCCTTTCTCGGTTGCGGTAAGAAGAAATAAATCTTCTTTTTTTAAGCTTGGTTCGATAGCTTCCATGCCTAAAACTATATCTGTTTTTGCAAGCTTAATCCCGCGGACCCCTTGTGACTGCCTGCCGGTAGCTCTGGCTTGTTTAACCCCAAAGCGGATTGAATGCCCTTTTTTAGTCGCAAGCACTATATCTTCTTTTTCGCTGGAAAGCTGTACCCCGATAAGCCTGTCTTGTTTTTTTAAACTTATCGCGATAATCCCGCTTTTGCGCGCGTTGGCAAACAATTCTAAGGAACATCTTTTCACCATGCCCTGTTGGGTGGCCATAATAATAAAAGAGCTCGATTCAAACTCTTTTACCGCCAAAACAGCAGTGGTTTGGACATTATTGTTTAATTTTAAAACATTGACAATTGCTCTTCCTTTAGAAGTCCTGGAGCCTTGAGGAACCTCATAGGTTTTCAGCGGATAAGCTTTTCCTTCATCGGTAAAAATTAAAAGAGTATCTTTGCTTGAAGCCACAAAAAGATGCTGGACAAAATCAGCATCCCCTGTCGCCATAGCCGTAACTCCCCTGCCGCCTCTCTTTTGATGCCGGTAGGTAGTAAGCGGCATTCTTTTTATATACCCCAGCCGGCTGATAGCGATTACCATCTCTTCTTCGACTATTAAATCCTCTACCTCTATTTCTTCCTTTTCCGCAACAATATCTGTGCGGCGCGGATCGGAAAACTTTTCCCTTACTTCTTTCAGTTCTTCTTTTATTAAACTTTCCTGTTTTTTCTGTGAAAAAAGAATACTTTTTAATTCTTCGATTTTTTTCAGCAGCTCTTCGTACTCTTTCTCAATTTTTTTTCTTTCTAAAGCGCATAATCTTTGCAGCTGCATCTGTAAAATAGCCTGCGCCTGCAGATGAGTTAATTTGAATTCTTTTATTAAGGTTTTTTCGGCCGCGGCCGGATCTTTAGCTTTTTTGATTATTTGAATTATTCTATCTAAATTTCCTAAAGCTATCTTTAACCCTTCTAAAACATGAGCCCGCCTTTCCGCTTTTTTTAGGAGAAATTTGGTGCGCCGGACAATAACCTCTTTCCTAAAGCTTATATGATGAGCCAGCATATCTTTTAATCCAAGCAGCTGAGGAGTCCGGTTAACCAAAGCTAAAAATATTGCCCCAAAAGTCGTTTCCATACTGGTATGTTTAAAGAGTTGGTTTAAAATTATCTCGGCTTGCGCTCCTCTTTTTAATTCAATTACAACCCTTATGCCGTCTCGATCGGATTCATCTCGTAAATCCGAAACTCCTTCTATTTTTCCTTTATTGATGATGTTGGCTATTTGTTCTAAAAGGGTGGTTTTGTTCAATTGATAAGGTATTTCGGTGATTACGATATACTCTCTGTTTTTTTCTTTTTCAACGGCAGCCCTGGCTCTTACCGTAAGTTTCCCCCGTCCGCTTTTATAAATATTCAGTATATCTGTTTTGCCGCAAATAATTCCTCCGGTAGGAAAATCAGGGCCTTTTATATATTTATGGAGTTTTTTAACTGAAGCTTTCGGATTGTCGATTAAATAAATAAGCGCATCGCAAACTTCCCCTAAATTATGAGGCGGAATGTTGGTCGACATCCCCACAGCAATACCGCTGGCCCCGTTACAAATAAGATTAGGCAAAACTGAAGGGAGCACTTCCGGTTCTTTAAGGGAGTTATCAAAATTGGGAAAAAATTTTACCGTATCTTTTTCTATATCCTGCAATATATAGTCTGACGGCTTAGACATGCGGCATTCGGAGTAACGCATCGCCGCGGCCGGGTCTCCGTCGATTGAACCAAAATTACCTTGGCCGTCGATTAAGGGATATCGCAGAGAAAAATCCTGAGCCATTCTTACCAAGGCATCATAAACCGCTGAATCACCATGCGGATGGTATTTACCTAACACTTCCCCCACTACTCTGGCGCTTTTTTTATAAGATTGATTGTAGCGCAGGTGCAGCCCTTCCATAGCATAAAGAATCCGCCTTTGAACCGGTTTAAGGCCGTCTCTTATATCCGGCAAGGCCCTCCCCACGATAACGCTCATCGCATAAGAGAGGTATGACTCCTTCATTTCCTCTTCTAAAAACCGAGTTATAATTTTTTCTTTATAGTTTTTTTGCATAATAACTTTTAACTTTTAACTTCTCTTTTTACACATCTATATTTCTTACTTGATGCGCGTTCGCCTGGATAAATTCTTTCCTTGGCTGAGCTTGCGACCCCATCAGAATCGTAAAAATCCTGTCAGCTTCAACAGCATCTTCAAAGGCTACTTTTACTAAAGTTCTTTTTTCCGGATTCATAGTGCTTTCCCAAAGCTGTTCCGGGTTCATCTCCCCTAAACCTTTATAGCGCTGTAAATGCATGCCTTTGGTGGCATTTTCTCTCACTAATTTTAAAATTTGTTTAAGCCCTTGGCAATTATAATCACTGCCTGTATCTTTATCCTTTAAAACAAACTTGTCTTCTTTGCCGGGAAAATAATCCTTTAAAGATAAATCTTTTTTTAGCAATTGCTGCCCTATTTTTTGGATTTGGTGGGACTCAAAAATTTCGATATAATCTAAGTCTTCTACCTCCCCAAAAGCCGAAAGCCTTTTTTGATCCAAAACAAACTCCGACTGATTATCCAGGTTTATTTTGTAAGCCGGATATTTTTCTTTTTTCTGGTCTATTGCCTGAAGATACTCGGGAAAAGATACCCCTTTTCTCTCTAACGACACCTCGAGTTGTTCGATAATAATTAGATTTTGGACTATCTCCGCAAGGTTTTTTGCGTTTATTGTTTTTTTCTTTTTCTTTTTTAGTTCGAGCTCTGTCGATTCGGTCCCCAGAGAAAGAATCATCTGGTTCATCTCTTTCTCGGTATGGATATATTCTTGATGGTTTTTTTTCTTAATCCGGTAAAGAGGCGGCTGCGCGATATAAATCCTTCCTTCTTCGATAAGAGGAAGCATGTGGCGGTAAAAAAGAGTAAGAATTAGAGTCCGGATATGTGAACCGTCCACATCGGCGTCAGCCATTATGATTATTTTATGATAACGTAGTTTCTCCAGGTTAAATTCTTCACCGATCCCGCTGCCTAAAGCTGAAATAATAGTTTTTACTTCTTGGCTTGAAAGCACCTTGTCTAACCTTGCTTTCCCGACGTTTAAAATTTTTCCTTTTATCGGTAAAATTGCCTGGAAGTTCCTGTCCCTGGCCTGTTTGGCCGAACCGCCGGCGGATTCCCCCTCTACAATATATATTTCGGAAAAAGTAGGATCTTTTTCCGCGCAATCTGCCAATTTCCCGGGAAGATTGGCGCTATCTAAAGCCCCTTTTCTTCTGGTGATTTCTCTTGCTTTTTTGGCAGCGGCCCTGGCTTGAGCGGCAAGCATTGCTTTTTTAAGAATCTTTTTTACAACTACCGGGTTCTGCTCAAAAAAAGAAGAGAGAGCTTCAAAAGCTATCGAATTAACCAAACCCTCGACTTCCGAATTCCCTAACTTTGTTTTTGTTTGCCCTTCGAATTGCGGGTTTGGCACCTTAACGCTGATTACAGCGCAAATCCCCTCTCTGGCGTCATCCCCGGAAATATTATTTATATTTTTTGGTGTTTTTCCTTTTTTCGCCGCTAGGTTTATAGCTCTGGTTAAAGCGGTTTTAAAACCGGTTAAATGAGTCCCCCCTTCTAAGGTGTTTATATTATTCGCAAACGAAAATATATTTTGCTTATAACCTTCATTGTATTGGAGCGCCCCTTCGGCTTCAATTTGTTCTTTTTTGCTGTTAAAGTAAATTACCTTTTTATGGATTGAATTTTTATTCCGGTTTAGGTAGTCGACAAAAGAAACAATTCCTCCGCTGAATTTAAAAACAGCCTCTTTGTCTTTTACTTCATCTTTTAAGGTTATGCTTACGTTTTTATTTAAAAAAGCCAGCTCCCGCATTCTCTTAGAAAGAGTATCGAAAGAAAACTCATCTTCTGAAAATATCTCCGGATCTGGTTTAAAAGTGATTTTTGTGCCGGTTTTTTTAGTCTTTCCGATTTTTTTAATTTTTGTTTTTGGGTGGCCTCTTTCGAAAGCTTGGTGGAAAATACTGCCTTCTCTCTTTACTTCTGCTTCCAGCCATTCGCTTAAAGCGTTAACACAGCTGACCCCCACTCCGTGAAGCCCGCCGCTAACTTTATAAGCCCGGTGGTCGAATTTACCCCCGGCGTGAAGAGTAGTTAACACAACCTCTAGAGCCGGTTTTTTTAATTTTTTATGGATATCGGTTGGTATCCCCCTGCCGTTGTCTTCTACCGAGACGCTCCCTTCCGGATGAAGAATAACCTTGATTTGATCGCAATAGCCGGCTGTTGCCTCGTCGATAGCGTTATCCACCACTTCATAAACAAGATGATGGAAACCGCGGCTGCTTGTATCCCCGATATACATAGCCGGCCTTTTTCTGACCGCCTCTATCCCCCCTAAAACCTGGATAGTTGTTGCGTTATATTTTTCTTTTTTTGGGCTCATTTATCCTGCCTTTATTTTTATTTTTTTAATTTCCGGAAGTTTTTCTTTAATTTTATTTTTTATTTTTTCTTCTTGAAGCCTAAATTCATAAACAGCGCTGGATGAATCTAACACAAATCTTAATTCTTCGTTGTTTGTTGATTCTATTTTAACTTGTTTTAACACCTGTTCTTTTAATGTATTTTTTAGAATTTTTTTTACCTCTTTATGTTTTTTATTTTCTTTTTGTTTTTTCCCCACATACCTGTCTACTATTGTTTTTATGTGTTCTGCCATCTTTATGTTTTCATTGGTAAAAGCAAGTAAGTGTGGTTTTCTCTTTTGATAACCGCTGGCTTTTCTGTCCCGAAAAAATCAATTGTAATTTCTTGGTCTTTTATTTGTTTTAAGATGTCGATAAAATAATTTGGGTTAAACTCTATCTCCAGCGCCGGCCCTTGGTATTTTGTGTTTATCTCTTCTTTCGCCTCCCCTAACTGAGGTGTTGTTTTATAAACTATCATTTTGTTTTTCTTAAGGCTGAACTTAACCCCTTGGTATTCTGCTGTGGTAAGCAGCCCGATCCTTCTTAAAGAAGCTGTAAAATCATTTTTATCAACAGTTAGTTGATTCCCTTTTTGTTTAGGTATATATTGCGAGTAGTTAGGGAAATCACCCTCTATCGGGCGGGCAATAATTTTTGTTTCTTTAAAATCAAATTCTATGTTCTTTTTTGAAAACGATAAATAAAAAGGGTTTTGTTTTTCTTTGGTTATCCTTGCTATTTCCCCCACTGTTTTATTAGGTAAAATAAAAGCTATTTTTTCTTCTATTTCCGCTTGGTTATCGGGAAAATCCCTCGCGGCGCAAGAAAGCCTTTTACCGTCGGTGGCAACCAATTTTATTTTATTTCCTTTAATCTCAAACAACACCCCGCTTAAGACATAATTAACATCTTCGTAGCCGGCGCAAAAAGAAGTTAACCTAACCATTTCTTCTAAAGCTTCCGGCAGCATTTTTATGGTAACCGCTTCTTTTTTTTCTTGAATCCTGGGGAATTCTTCTTCTTTTAGCGTGTTTATCTTAAACTCAACTTTTTCACATTTTATTAAGAGGTTGTTTTTAACTTTTTCTAAATTTATTTTAGTATCGGGCAGCTCTCTGGCAATAGAAATAAACCTGCGCATTGGCACCAGCGCTTTCCCGGGTGTTTTTATATCCCCTTTGGTTTGAGTGGTTATGGTTAAATTAAGGTCTGTGGTTATAAATTTAATTTGGTTTTTTTCTGTAGTAATTAAAACACTGCTTAATGCAAGAAAGTCTTGTTTGGTTGTGGTCGGGCCGACTACACTCTTTAAACTCTCTACTAAATCTCTTCTATCAATAATTAAATTCATAGTATTAGTATAAGTAGTTCTTGTTAAAACTGTTAACTTCTGTTTTTGTGTAATAAACACCTAAAGAAAAAAGATTAAAACAAGTAAGAAAGATTATCATAAGTTTTTAATTTCCTGTGTAAGGCTGTTAACGGTTGTTTTTAATTTATCATCTTTAGGCAAAGTTTTTTTAATTTTTTTACAAGCGTATAAAATATTGGTATGGTGCTTTCCTCCAAAAAAACTGCCTATTTCAGGAAGCGAGTTTTCTGTCAACTCCCTGGTTAGATACATAGCCACCTGCCGCGGCAAAACCAAAGTTTTGCTTCTTTTGTTTTTTTTCAGGTCTTCTTTTTCAACGCCGAAAAAATTACTAACCCTAGTTAAAATAACATCAGGAGTAACCCTTGCGCCAATTTCTTTAACCATGTCTTTTAAAATCCCTTTAGCTAAATCAACAGTTATTGTTTTGTTTTCTATCAACGAGTAAGCTATGATTCTTACCAAAGCGCCTTCTAATTCACGGATGTTTGATGAAATATTTTCTGCTATAAAACGGATAACTTCCGGTTCTACCTTTACTGCTTCATTTTCTAGTTTTTTCTCTAATATAGCTACTCTGGTTTCATAGTCCGGAGGCTGGATATCAACCACCAAACCCCAGTTAAACCGGGAAACCAGCCTTTCTTCTAAGTCGGGGATTTCTTTAGGCGGCCGGTCCGAAGACACGACAATTTGCTTATGGTGGTCGTATAACACATTAAAGGTATGGAAAAATTCTTCTTGGGATGCCTCTTTGCCCGATAAAAACTGGATATCATCAATTAATAATATATCTATCTCTCTGTATTTTTTTCTAAACTTATCAGTGTTTCTCTGCCGGATAGAAAGAATCAGGTCATTAGCAAAGCTTTCGGAAGAAATATATTTTACTCTTGTTTGGGAATTTAAAGAAAGCAAATGGTTAGAGATGGCTTGCATAAGGTGGGTTTTCCCCAACCCGACTCCTCCATAAATAAAAATAGGGTTGTATGATTTCCCCGGAGCTTTAGATACAGCCAGAGATGCGGCGTGGGCCATTCGGTTTGAAGAGCCAACCACAAAGTTATCAAAAGTAAAACGAGGGTTAAGGCGCAAAGATGTCTGGCTTTTTTCCCCAAAACTTTTGTTGAAGGAGCGGAAAATTTTTGTGGTCTTACTCTTCAAAATCCCCGGATTGACTCTAAACTCTATGGTTATTTTTTTCCCGGATACTTTCTCAGAAACTTCCTCCAAAGAAGAAAGGTAGTTGCTTTCTACCCAGCTCTTAAAAAAACTGTCGGGAGCTTCTAAAACTAAACAGTCCCGCGAAGCTTCTTTTAATTGCAGCGGCGATATCCACGTGTCAAAAGAAGTCTCCCCTAACCGGTCTCTAAGCTTTTTTTTACAATTTTCCCAGATATCTTTTTTCATGCCTGTTTTCACAAAGTTAACAAGTTATTCACATTTTGCGGAAGGTTGATTGTGTTTAAGAGTAATAAATTATACCTCAATAAAATATCTTTGCAACTTTTTTTACTTATTCCAGTAATCGCTCAAACTTTTCTGGTTGACACCCAAATATTTTATGCTACAATTTCAACTTACCGGATAATGTATTAGGCTCACAAACAACGATGGCTATATAAGCACAGCTGATTTTTGATAATAAAGATAGATAACCAATTACAAAATGTATGCGTTTTTTTGCCGCAGGCAAAACATTCTCCGGATATTACCTAAGAGAATATAACGCATCCATGTAATGTATTAGACTCACAAACGGCGATGAGCTATATAAACATAGCTGATTTTTGATAAAAAGATAGATAACCAATTACAAAAACATGAAAAAAAACCTAAAAACCCCCACTAAACTTAAAGGTAAGAGAAAACACGGGTTTCGTAAAAGAATGAGCTCTAAAAACGGCAAAAAGATTGTCAATCAGCGCCGGAAGAAAGGGCGGCATAAAATTTCTTTATGAACCGGATTGCCCTTTTTTTTATTAATATATACCAAAACTTTTCCAGGTTTTTCCCTGGCTCTTGCATCTATGCTCCTACTTGTTCAGAGTATGCAAAACAAGCTTTTAGAAAACACTCTTTTTTAAAGGCTTTATCTTTAGCTGTTTTACGGATTTTACGTTGTAACCCTTTTTTCCGGGGCGGGTTTGATCCTGTGGAATGATTTAGATTTTTAATATGGAAAAAAGAACACTTTTTGCATTTCTTCTCTTGATTGGATTTTTCTTGGTTTGGTCGCAGTTTGCCCCAAAGCAATCTACGCAACCTGTTGATAATCAAGAAGTTAGCACTGATACTTTAAATAATTCAATTCAAGAACAAACCCGGCCGCAGTCAACAGAGCCGGCTCAAAACCGCTTACCCTTCGAGGCAGGCGCCTTAGAAGAAACAAGGATCGGGCCTTATTATATTACCTATTCTAGTAAGGGGGGCTACCTTCATTCAATTGCTCTCAACACCCCCGCCAACACCCTGCCTTTTCAGGATTTGGGTTTTCAGCCCTCTACCCAAAATATAAACTATAGGGTTAGTATTAATCAAAACACTATTTCTTTTCTCAGCCAAGATTCTCCTCCCAAAAAGTTTGTTTTTAAGGGTGATATTGTTGAGGTAAAAAACATTGACAACTCCTCTATTTTATTTTTCTCTTTTCCTCTCGATTCAGCGAAATCCCACATTAGTAAACGTTATTTTGAATCGTTTTATAAAAAAGGCGATTCTCTTGAACGCAGGCACCCTAAAAAAGTTCAAAATGAGAAATATTCAGAAGTAAGATTTGCCGGGGCAAGAAGCCGTTATTATGCGATTAGCCTGCTCCCAGACAGCTATAATCTTGAATTAACAAAAAAACAAAAAAGAGCTAATTTCTATTTAGATAATCCTCCATCAACAATATCTTTTTATCTTGGCCCGCAGGTGGCCAAAGAGATGGGAAAATATGGCTTAGAAGAGATTGTTTATTATGGATTTTGGCATTTTCTCGCGGTTGGAATCATAAAAGTTTTATATTTTTTCTACAGTTTTCTCCATAACTGGGGATTAAGCATAATTTTCCTTTCTTTTTCCACCTACGCGCTTCTTTTTCCTTTTACCTCCAAAAGCACCCAGGCAATGAAGAAGATGCAGGAAATTCAGCCTTTGATGCAGGAGTTAAAGGAAAAACATAAAGATAACCCTCAAAAAATGCAGAAAGCAACTGTAGAGTTATATAAAAAGCACAAGGTCAATCCTTTAGGGGGCTGCCTTCCCCTTTTGTTTCAATTTCCCATAATTATCGCTTTTTATCAAGTGGTTTTTAGATTCAGCCGTCTTCAAGGGGCTTCTTTTCTTTGGATTAAAGATTTGTCGATGCCGGACAGGCTTTTTCGCCTCCCCTTTGCTATTCCTGTTGTAGGTGTGGAGTATTTTAATCTTTTGCCCATTTTGGTAATGGCTTTAGGCCTTATCCAGCAGCACATAACAGCTTCATCCTCAAATCCCCAACAGAAAAAAATAGGATTATTTATGGGGGTTTTTATTGGGATAATTTTTTATAAATTTCCTTCTGCCTTAGTTTTATACTGGTTTGTCCAGAATTTGCTTACCCTTCTTTACCAAGTCCGGCTAAAAAAAGCCCGCACCACCTAAAAAAATCAGCCAAAACCAAAAACGCTTATTTTTCAAGGCCTTTCTGCGTTTTCACGTGGAAACTCTCGTCATTTTAGCAATTGAGAGTTTCCACGTGGATCTTTCAGCTCTCTTTTGTAGCTGGAAAGATACACGTGAAAACCTTATTATTGCCGTTGCGAGCGGAATGAGCGAAGCGAATGAAACGAAGTAGTCTCTCTATGGTGTCATCCTGAGGAGCTCCGGGCTCAAAAGCTGCGGAAGCGACGAAGGATCTCCCGCTTTAGCGGGACCCCGCTATATAAATATGGGAGCGGGGAATTCGGCTACATCCGCCTCTGGCGGATAAGCCTCATTGAGATTCTTCGGCTTCGCCTCAGAATGACATTAAGGTTGTTTTGTCTTAAGTGGTTAGCGGGAAAAGTCCACGTGCCAATTTCTTCCGTATAGGCGATTAAATTGCCATATGGAAACGCTCCAGCGTTAGCATAAGAGAGTTTTCACGTGCACTTTTCGCATTCACCAATCGAGCGGAAAAGTCCACGTGGAAATTGTCTGGAGATTAAGCAGAAAAGACAATTTTCACGTGAAAACGCTAAAACTCCCTGATTCTATTAACGATTTTCATTTTCGCTGTTCATTTTTAACTAAGGCAGGGATAAAAATAGTTGCAATTTGGCCAAGATAGTATTAAAATGAAAAAACATGGGTAAAATAATCGGCATTTGCAATCAAAAAGGCGGGACTGGTAAAACTACTACCGCTATTAATTTTAGTTCGTTTTTAGGGCTGGCGGGGGAAAAGACGCTTCTTATCGATATGGATCCGCAGGGGAATGCTTCTTCAGGAGTGGGGGTAGATCCTCAAGATAAGAATTCAGTTTATGAGGTGATTTCCGGAGATCTTTCCGTCGAAGAGGCAATTTATTCTACTGATTGGCCCAATCTCTCGGTTATGCCTTCGGATATCTCTCTTACCGGGGGAGAAGTTGAGCTGGTATCTTTAGCTAATCGAGAAACTCTTCTGCGCCAAAGCCTTGAGAAAATTAAGGACCTTTATTCTTATATAGTTATCGATGCCCCGCCGTCTTTGGGACTGCTTACCGTTAATGTTTTGTCTGCCGCAGACAGCTTACTTATACCGATACAATGCGAATACTATGCCTTAGAGGGAGTTTCAAAACTAGTCCAGACGGTGGAGCTTATAAAAGAAAGGTTGAATCCCGAACTAGAAATAGAGGGGGTTTTATTGACTATGGCTGATTTCCGGACTCGGCTTACTTTGCAGGTGATAGAGGAAGTAAAAGCTTATTTTCAAAGTAAAGCTTTTCGCATTATTGTGCCGAGAAACGTAAAATTAGCCGAAGCTCCCAGTTTTGGCAAACCAATTCATTTTTATGATTCAAATTGTGTAGGGGCAAAAGCCTATTTAAGTTTAGTTAATGAAGTTAGAGGACAAGGCAAAGATTCAGTTAATTTTGCAAAACAAAGAGGTTAATTATGGGTAAAAAAGTATTAGGGAAGGGGCTGGACGCCTTAATTCCCAAAAAGAAGATTTCTGGGGGAGACCGATTCGTCTATATTCCGGTAAAAAAGGTTGATCCCAACAAATTTCAGCCGCGTAAGGATATGAACCAGAAGGACTTAGCTGAACTAACTCGATCGATTAAAGAAAAAGGGTTTATCCAGCCGATTTTGGCCCGGGATACTAAAGAGGGGAGATATGAAGTTGTAGCCGGCGGAAGAAGGCTGGAGGCAGCTAAGTTATTGGGCATCAAGGAGATACCCGCAATAATCCGTGATTTGGACAATAAAGATTCTTTTACGGCCGCGATAGTTGAAAATTTACAGCGAAAAGACCTTAACCCTCTTGAAGAAGCCCAGGCTCTCCAGCGCCTAAAAGACGAATTTAACTTTTCTTTAGACGAAATCGCTCAATTTGTAAGTAAAGATAAAACCACTGTTTTAAACACAATTCGCCTGCTCAAGCTTCCCGAAAAAGTTAAAAGCGCTTTAGAAAAAAAACTGATTAATCGAAGCCAGGCGAGGACAATACTTTCTTTTAAAAGCAAAAACCAACAGGAAAAGGTATTTTATAAAATTTTAGAAAAAGGCCTTACGGTAAGGGATGTGGAAAAACAAGCGTTCCGGAAAAACAAGAAGGCAAAGACAGATCCTTTTATCGAAGAAGCCCAGGAGCATCTGCAAAAAAAATTAGGGACGAAAGTAAAAATTACCAGCTCAAAAAACAAAAGGGGCAAAATCACTCTTCATTATTACAACTTAAATGATTTCGAAAGAATTATTAAACGAATTGGCTAAAAAATAAATGGTTTTATTAGAGGAGGAGCTATGGATCAAGAAGCAACATTAGTTATTATAAAACCGGACGGGCTGAAAAAATCCTTAACCGGAAATATTCTAACTCGTCTTTCCGAGGCGAAATTAAAGATAATCGGAGCCAAAGTGGTTGAGGTTAAAGAAGACTTGGCCAACGCCCACTACCGCCACCTTCAGGATAAGCCTTTTTTCCAAGAGCTGATTAAATATATTAGCGGGAAGCTGCACGGAGAAAATCGAGTGATGCCTTTGGTCTATTGGGGAGAAAACGCGATTGGGAAAGTTCGGCGTATTGCCGGCGCCACCAACCCGGAAGAGGCCGATCCGATATCTATCCGCGGCGCCTACGGCAGGATACTCACTACCGGCCTTTATGAAAATGTTATCCATGCTTCCAGTGATCCGAGCGAAGCCGAAAGAGAGATAAAACTTTGGTTTGGCCCCGATGAGATAGTTTATGATCTTTATCCTGCTTTGGAAAAACAATTTTCTCATGAAAGCAGGAGGGTTTGGCAATGAGGTCGATGACAGCTTATTCTGCGGCCCAAGAAGGCAACAAGGCCGGCAAAACTAAAATTGTTTTAAGGTCTTTAAACTATAAACATCTTGATATTTCGGTTTACAATCTTCCCCAGCAGGCTCTCGTTTTGGAAGAAAAAATACAGGAAGAGATTAAAAAAAATATAACCAGAGGAAAAATTGAGGTTTATTTTTATCAAAAATCCAAAAATCAGAATAAATTTTCCGTCAACAAAAAAGAATTCGCCAGCTATGTAAAACAAATAAAATCTTTAGCTAAAGATTTCAATTTAGAAGGAAAAATATCAGCGCTGGAAATATTGAATTTACCGGGAGTAATTTCGGCCTATAGCAAAAGCGGTCTTTCCAAAACACAGTTAGTTTCTGTTTTAAAAAAATCCTTAAAAAAGCTGGTTGAATTTAAAAAAGAAAAAGGCCGGGCGATAAGCAAAGAAATAACTAAAAATTTAAGGTTGTTAGACGGCAATATTAGCAAAATTAAAAAAGCGAAAAAAAGGCCTTCCCGGGAAGTAGACGGCAAAGAGGATATCGAAGAAGAATTGTCTTTAGTCGAGTTCTATTCTAAAAAAACAAAAACAATAATAAATGCGAAAAAACAAATACGCAAAGGGAAAGCGATTAATTTTTTAAGCCAGGAAATCCTGCGCGAATTGAATGCGGCATCGAGTAAAACCCGGCAGCAAAAACTGGCGAGTTTAATAGTGGAGGCAAAAAACTACTTAGGCCGTATCCGTGAACAAGCGCAAAACATAGAATGATAGATAAATAATAAATTACACGATATGCAAAAACCCAAAATTTTTATTTTATCCGGGCCGGGAGGAGTAGGGAAAACTACTTTAGTAAAGCATCTTTTCCGCAAAAAAGCTATCCGCGCTGTTTTACTAAGGTCGGTTACCGTTACAACCAGAGAAGAAAGGCCTCAGGAACATGACGGCACTGATTATTTTTTTGTGAGCAAAGATGAATTCTTATACTTAAAAAAAAGAAAGTTTTTTCTAGAAAACGAAAAGGTTTTAAACAATTACTACGGCACTCCTAAGCTTTATTTAAAAGTTGCGCGGCTTAAAAACAAAAGCCTTCTTTTATGCATAGATGTCAAAGGGGCAATGGCTTTAAAAAATCGTTACAAAACCAGGGTAACCAGCATATTTATCAGCGTTGCTAAAAAACGCGAGTTATATGAACGGATGAAGAAACGGGAAGAAGCTAAAGATATAATTGATAAGAGAATTAAGCTTGCAAAAAAAGAGTTGCAATTTTCTAAAAAATATGATTATTTAATACAAAACAAAAACATCAACACTACAGCGAAAAAGGTAAAAGATATAATAATAAAACATCATAAATAACAAAATTGCATAAACCATTTGCTGATTAAAGGAGGCAGAATGTTTGGAGATTATATACCGCGGGAAAAATTGTTAGGGGCAACAAACGGATCTATTTATAAATTAACAGCGTTAGCTGCAAAGCGGGCCATGCTTCTTGCAGGAGGAGAAAAATCTTTGGTAGAAAAAAGAACCGAGAAATTGTTGGATATAGCTTTGGAAGAAATAGCTCAAAAGAAGATTGCGGAACCCAGGGGAGAAAAAAAGAAAAAGGCAAAAAAGGAGTAGTCCTTTTCTGCGATTGGCGCGGTAGCCAAGGGGCAAGGCAGTGGTTTGCAAAACCATTATTCACCGGTTCGAATCCGGTCCGCGCCTTAGTCGGCTATTAACTTAGAGTTTTTGCATAGCGCAAAGCGCTTAGCGCTATGCTTTAAACTGATAAATTAAAGGGGAAACTTACCGCCGGGGTGTTGGCAAGAACTTCTTGCCGGAGGCAAGCTAGTTTGTTTATACGTGCATAGTTCTTCCCAAAGACTTTGGATATAAAATGAAACTATTGCTGGTTTGATAAACTAAAAGATTGAAGATAAACTTACCGCCGGGGTGTTGGCAAGAACTTCTTGCCGAAGGCAAGCTAGTTTGTTTATACGTGCATAGTTCTTCCCAAAGACTTTGGATATAAAATGAAACTATTGCTGGTTTGATAAACTAAAAGATTGAAGATAAACTTACCGCCGGGGTGTTGGAATTGGCAGACAACTCGGACTTAAAATCCGGTGTTCCGAAAGGGACGTGCGGGTTCAAGTCCCGCCCCCGGCATTTGGGCGGTTAGCTCAGCTGGTTAGAGTACTACCTTGACATGGTAGGGGTCACAGGTTCGAATCCTGTACCGCCCAGAGCTTTATTGGCAATTTTTAATAAATTGGCTAGGCGTTGCAAGATTGCAGCTAAAGAAAACTTGCTTGATTTTTTGTTGATTATATGTACAATTAGCTATTAGTTATAAGCCATTGGTTCAATTCGGGGCCGTCGATTAGTATGGCTTCCCCGCTCTTGATGGCAGGAGATAAATGAGCGGGGCCCCGACGACCTCAATAAAAATATTTAGGAATTTTTTGACTGTAAGCGAAATGCTTTAATTCGAGAAAAAGAAATAAAACGAAAGAAAAGCCGTATTTATATAAAACATCTTGTTGAAAATTGTAAAAGTAGATCGGGGCCGTCGATTAGTATGGCTTAAGTCCCCTGACTGTCGATCAGGTGATCGTGGGTTCGAATCCCATCGGCCCCGCCATATTTTGGCTGAATTGAAACAGGGTATTGTTACCTTTTAAGCATTATGCTAAAAAAGATTATTTGGCTTACCTTTATTTTTTTATTAAGCGCGGCTTTTTTTCTCGTTTATCAAAAATATTCTTTTTCCCTTAAAAGCGTTTCTTTTGTCTTGGTCCCGCTTGTTTTAGTTGGAACAGCTTTAATCTATTTTTGTAAATATAAAAACATCATTTTACCCGATGCCGGCTTTATAAAATCGGATCTTAATCTGCCTTTTTTAGGAGAAGTTCCTTGCGTAAAAAAAGAAGGCCAAAATATTTTTAAACTACGGGAAAAAACAGCCGATTTGAAAAGTTCTTTTGCAAAAATTAAAGAAACCACAATTTCTTTGGTGGAAAAAAAAGACCCGGTTGTTTTAGGAGTTGCTAGCGTATTTCCCAAAGAAGGTAAAAACTTTTGCGCGGCTAACTTAGCTGTTGCTTTTGCCGAAGGCAAAGAAGACACTTTATTGATTAATGCTAACTTGCGAAAACAATCTTTATCCGTTTTAGGTGTCAAATCGAATAAAGGGTTAAGCGATTTTTTGCTGAAGAAATCTTCTTTTGAAGAAGCAATATCTTCTACTGGTTTAGATCATTTTTTCTTTTTATCCCAGGGGCCAGTTTCTTCTAATCCCCAAGAGCTGCTTAAAATAAAAAATTTTGATAACTTGATTGAAGCGGCAAAGGAAAAATTTAAAAAAATAGTTATAAGTTTACCGCCGGTTTTAACTTGCGCCGACGCTTCCTTAATCGGAGATAAGTGCGATGGATTGATTTTAGTGTTTTCAGCGCAAAAAAACCATTTAAACTCATTAGTGAAAGGAAAAGATATTTTAAATCGGAATACAAAAATTATCGGGGCTCTTTTAAACAAAACTCCCTTTTAAAATCAGGCAAAGAATAGTTTTGGCGGCGTAGCTCAGTCTGGCAGAGCAAACGGCTCATACCCGTTATGCCACAGGTTCAAATCCTGTCGCCGCCATATATTTGTCTAAACCGCTTTGTTTTAAAGGTATTTATAGTATAATAATAGGCGGTTTTTAAATAAAAGTTATGAAAAAAATATCTCTAATAATATTTTTATTTTTGCTTACCATGGTGATTATGCCTGCTGGCCTTTTTGCCGAAGCTGTCCTGTCTGGTTCGGAAGAGGCTGCAGGGGCAGATCAGCCGGAAACAGCTCAAGCTTTAAAAGAACTAAAAAAGCCCAAGCAGATAGAAAATCTTTTAGAAGAAAAGAGAAAAGAATTAAAAATGGAGAAAAAAGAATACGGAAAAGCGAAAAAAAGCCTTAAAGAGGCTGCCAGAACCGGTTTTTTTGGTTTTGGCCGGTCCCAGGAAGAAACCCGCGCTTTGGTAAGAGCAAAGAAAAGGGTGGAAGGGTTAAAAAGAGGGGTCGGCGCTTTAAAACGGGAAATTAATTTATTAAAAAAAGAATTAAGCCTAGCTAGAAAAATAAAAATATTGCGGGAAAGGCAAAAAGAGATAGATAGTTTGCTTTAGCCGGCGTCGTTTTGCGATAATTATGGAAAGTTTTTGGCCTCAAATTTTTGCTAACAAAGCTTTATGGATAACCTTATTAAGCTGGGCTATAGCTCAGGGAATAAAAATTATTATCGGGTTGTCCCAGGGGAAAAAATTTAATTTTTATTGGATTTTAAGAACCGGCGGGCTGCCTTCTGCTCACAGCGCCGCGGTTGTGGCTTTAGCCGTAGCTTTGGGGCAGGAGCTGGGTTTTCAGTCGTCTATTTTTGCTCTCTCGGCTATTTTTGCCTTGATTACAATGTTCGATGCCCAGACTTGGCGCCGTTCGATTGGGGTGCAGGCGAGGATATTAAATAAGATTATGGAAGATTTCCAAGAAGGGAAAAAATTGAAAGAAAAAAGAATGAAAGAACTGGTAGGCCATACTCCTGTAGAGATTTTTGCCGGAGGCCTAATCGGAATTATTACGGCAATAGTTTTTTATATATAATTAGGGAGGACAAGATTTGAATAAAAAAATTATTTTTGTTATAGCCGCAGTAGTAGTTTTGGGGTTAATCGCCGGGTTAATTTTTAGTTCCGGAGAAAAAGAAGAAGCCAAACAAGAAGAAGTTAAACAAAAAAAATCTTTCTCTTTTGCTTCTGTGAACGGATTGATAAAAAAGAATAAGTACAAGGAAGCGAAAAACCTTCTGGAGAAAAAAAAGAAAGAAATAGTTGACCCTTTAATGATTAATCAGATTCAAGATAAAATATATGAGATTAATATAAAGATGCTATTTTCTCCTTACAGAGAAGAGGAGTGCAGCAAGGTCTATACAGTAAAACGGGGAGACGCTTTGGTAAAAATCGCTAGAAAATTTGACACTACCGTGGAGTTAATTAAAAAAGCGAATAATTTATCTTCGGTTAAAATTATTCCCGGCCAGGAATTAAAAGTCAATACGTGTGAATTTTCTCTAGTGGTGGATAAGTCGCAAAATTTACTTTTTTTAAAAAGGGACGGAAAAATATTTAAAACCTATACTGTTGCTACCGGCAAAAACGGGAGAACTCCGGAAGGAAGTTTTAAAATAATAAATAAACTGGTTAAGCCGACCTGGTATAAAGCGGGGGCGGTAGTGTTGCCGGATAATCCGGAGAATATTTTAGGGTCACGTTGGTTAGGTATAGATAAATCAGGTTATGGCATCCACGGCACTACCGAACCGGATAGCTTAGGGCAGCAGGTAACTCTGGGATGTGTCCGTATGGCTAATCAAGAAGTAGAAGAACTTTATGATATCGTCCCGACAGGGACAGAAGTTATCATAGTAGAATAAATTTGATATATCAACGAATTTACTAATCTCTACGAATATACGAACATTTGTCTTTTCTTATTTGTAAATTCGTAATTGATTCGTATATTCGTTGATCATAAGCAAAGCTAACCAGGAGAGTGTGATGCAGGGCTGGGATTTCGAAAAACCTATAATTGAACTTACCGAAAAAATAGAGGAATTAAGAAGTTTTTCTACGGATGAAAAAGTAGAAATGTCTTCGGAAATTAATAATTTAGAAAAAAAGCTAAAAAGCTTAAAGAAAGATATCTATTCTAAGCTTACTCCTTGGCAAAAAGTACAGATTTCTCGCCACCCCAGGCGCCCGACCACCTTAGATTATCTCCAAAATATAACCGATGATTATATTATCCTTTCGGGAGACAGGTTTTTTAAAGACGATCAAGCTTTAATTTGCGGGCTGGCAACCATAGAGGGGAAAAAAATCGCTTTTGTGGGGCATCAAAAAGGCAGGGATACATCCGAAAACATAAAGCGTAACTTTGGCTGCGCCCATCCGGAAGGCTACCGGAAAGCGATGCGGATTATGAAGTTGGCCGAGCGTTTCCGGCTTCCTTTGGTTTGTTTTATCGATACCCCCGGGGCATATCCTGGGATTGGGGCTGAAGAAAGAGGCCAGGCTCAAGCCATCGCTGAGAATATCAGGGATATGTTTAGCTTAAAAATTCCGATTATAGTGACCGTAATCGGAGAAGGCGGAAGCGGCGGGGCTTTGGGAATCGGAGTCGGCGACAGGGTGCTTATCACCCAATACGGCTACTATTCCGTGATATCGCCGGAAGGCTGCGCGGCTATTCTTTGGAAAGATGCGGCAAAAAGAGAAGAGGCGGCCAGAGTTTTAAAGTTAACCGCGCCGGAGCTTTTGGATTTAGGTATCGTAGATCAAATTATTCCCGAAGCGGAAGGAGGCGCCCATTGGAATCCAGATAAATCGGCAGCTAACCTTAAAAAATTCCTCTTAAAAAATCTTTCCCAACTTGACGAGCTAAATTCAGATCAGTTGATGGAGGAGAGGTATCAGCGCTTTAGAAAAATCGGTAAATTCGTAGAATAAAATTTATGCAAATCCAAGAAATAATAATTTTAGGTTTGCTTAAAGAATCATCCCGCCACGGTTACGAAATAAAAAAAATCGCTAAAGAAAGATTGGGTATATTTAGTTCTTTGGAAAATAAATCATTTTATTACCCCCTTAAAATAATGGAAGAAAAAGGGTTCATAACTAAGAAAAAAAGCCAGAGCCGGGAGGGCCCGTCCCGCTATATCTATTCAATAACCGAGGAAGGTAAAAAGGAATTTTCAAGCCTTGCCTTAAAAACTCTTATGTCCCAAAAACGCCCTTTTATAGATATAGATATTCCTTTATATTTTTTACCCTATTTGGAAAAAAAAGAAGTTTTGTCCCGCCTCAGGCTGAGAAAAAGATTTCTTGAAAAAGTAAAAGAGTGGCTTGCTGACAACCTCGAACTGCCAAAAAAATTTCCAATTCACCAACGGATGCTTCTCCGGCATCATCAAAACCTTCTTAATGCCGAAGAAGGTTTCATCGAAAACATCATAGAAATTATAAAAAACTATTAAGGGGACGTTTCCCTCCTTTATAACCTTTTGCTGGACAAGAGGTTATAAACCCGCATTTTCCGTTTATTTCCGGAAAACGTTGCTTCATAACTCTTTTATCTGCAGTAACTTATAACAGAGGGAAACGTCCCCTTTTAAGCAGAAGACAAGATAATTGCAACTTAGCTCCAAAGGTGGTATATTTTAGATGAAGGGAGTTTTTTATGGAAGTCAAAACAAGGAAATCGTTTACCTTAATAGAGCTAATGGTAGCTATTGCGATATTAACTCTATTAGCCACCAGTTTGCTTACCGCTTATAGTTCCTGTGTGTTTTTAAGCCTATCCAATAATAATTTAGCTAAAGCGGCAAATAATGCTCAACATGTTTTAGAAGAACTGGCTGCGGGGCCATATGATCAAATAACAACCCAGACTCATTCTGGATTTAATAACTTAAGAAATGAAACCATAACAATTAACGTTACACCGGCAA
>JAIPHC010000006.1 GCA_021735405.1 Candidatus Omnitrophota bacterium
CGGTTGCCTATATTCTTGCTAATCTTTTTGCTCTCAAGGTAATCGGGGTCTATCTTGCTATTAGCACTTCCGACCTGCTGCATGGCTTGACTATGGGAATTTATTTTCAAAAAGGCAGCTGGCAAAAAAGATACCATAATCACCGCAAAATACTGGATATGGAAAATTAATCAGAGGTTAAGGGGTCGTTTCCCTCGTTTATAACCCTTTGTTAATCAATGAGTTACAGACTGGCATTTTCCGCTATCTGCGGAAAACACTGTTTCATAAGTTCTTTATTTGCAGTAACTTATAACAGAGGGAAACGTCCCCTCTTAACAAAATAATAAAAATAGCTCCTAACAACTCATCCCACCTCTGCTGATCTTATAATAACATATTTATCTTGCACCCCAGAAAATTAATAGCACTAAAAGTGCTTGAGCAATTGTTGATTTCTGTTACAATTCTATAGCACAGATTACACAAAATACAGGTTATAATAAATTTTACAAAAACCAGAGAAAATATTATTTCTATCTGTGTTCTCTGCAAACGTGCTTTTAGGTGATTTCTCTGTCATCTGTGGTTGCGCCAAGGTAGCTCAGGGGAAGAGCAGGGCATTCGTAATGCTCAGGCCGAGAGTTCGAATCTCTCCCTTGGCTTGATTAAAAAACGGTTTTATTTATAATATTTAGTTATGGTATCCCCTTATTTTAAAATCCTGGCCAAAAGAAATTTTTCTTTACTTTGGTCCGGCCAAATCACCTCCCAGTTTGGCGACAAACTGACTCAACTGGCTTTGGTATCTTTGGTGGGTTTCTTTTTTAAGGACTCATCCAGCCTGGGATTAGCGGTAATTTTTAGCATGACTATAATCCCTGTAATAATATTTTCTCCGGTAACCGGTGTTTATGTTGACCGTTGGGATAAAAGAAAAACAATGTATTTCTGCGATTTTTTCAGGGGCGCATTAGTTCTTTTGATTCCGCTTTTATTTTTAAGAGCGTTTTACTTTCCCTTAATTTGTATAATTATTTTCATTTCTTCTACATTAGGCCGGTTCTTTATTCCTGCCAAGATGGCCTTTATCCCTCAGATAATTAAAAAGAAAGATATTTTTATCGCAAACACTCTGATTTCTGTAACAGCAACAACTGCGGCTATCTTCGGTATCGGCATGGGAGGTATTATTGTAGATAATCTTGGCCTTAAAGCTACCTTTTATATCGATGCTTTAACTTTTTTTATCTCTGCAATATTTATTTTTTTTATTGCTAAAATAGAAAAAAAACACTTTTCTCCAAATGATATTGTCGGTTTGGGCCGGGAGGTCGTTCAAAATATAAAAAAATCTTTTTTAAAAGAACTAACTGAAGGGTTTAAGTATATTTTGGCCGCAGATGAAACAAAATATGCTTTCAGAACGTTTTTGTTTTTATTTTCCTATTTAGGAGCAATATCTACCGTCTATATTCGTTATATTCAAACTACTCTGGGAGCGTCTTCTCAGGACGTAAAAGAGGTTGCCTTTATCGGGATATTTTTAGGCGCGGGAATATTTTTCGGTTCATTAATTTATGGAAGATTAGCTCACAGATTATCGATAAAGAAGGTAATAAATTATGCGTCTCTTTCCGCTTCTTTTTTTCTTCTTTTTTTTGTTATTTGGATTAAACACAATCCCTTTACTTTACACGCTATAGTCCTTTCTTTTATTTTAGGAGTTTTGATTTCGCCGATTTTTATCGCTGTCAATAGCCTAATCCATAGCACCACAAAAAAAGCTCTTTTAGGAAGAATCTTTGGCAGCTTGGAGTTTATAGCTCATTTGGGATTTTTGATTATGATGTTTATCGCATCTATCTTAGCTGATTTGTTCAGTCCCTTTACAATAATAACTGCAATTGGTATAATTGGTTCTCTTTTTTCAATTATTTTTTTAATTAATGATGCTAAAAGCAGCCGAATACAAAGATCCTCAACATAATTTAAAAACTGAAAAGTTTTTATCGGCGGAAAAACTCTACCTACCCCTTTCTCAGCATACCGGAAAACCTTCTAAGGTTTGCGTTCAAGAAAATCAAATAGTTCAAAAAAATCAAATAATCGCTGAAAGCAACGGTTTTATTTCAGCCTCACTCCATGCGCCTATAAAAGCAAAAGTTTCTAAGATAAAAAAACATTTTCATCCAAAGTTTGGTAAAACTAAAACTATAGTTCTATCCGCCCAACCCGAGCACAAGCCCGACGGCCATCCCAACCAAACTGCCGGCTTAGATCAATTTAGAAAAGATCAATTATTAACTGCTATTGCCAAAGCCGGAATAGTGGGAATGGGGGGAGCAGGATTTCCGGCTCAGGTAAAGTTAAATCCGCCTAAAGGCATCGATACCTTAATAATCAATGGTTGTGAATGTGAACCATATCTGGCTTCCGATTGCCGCTTAATGATTGAAAACCTCAAAGGAATTTTCAAAGGCATCGAAATAATATCTAAACTGGTTGCTCCCGAAAAAATAATATTTGCTGTCGAAGAAAACAAAAAAGAGGCGATAAAAAAAATAAACTTTTTTCTTCATAGAAAAAAAAATAATTCTAAAATAGAATTACGAGTCTTAAAATCAAGATACCCGCAGGGAGGAGAAAAGCAGTTAATCTATTCTCTAACTAAAAGAAAAATTTCCGGCAAAATGCTTCCCTTTGATCTTGGCTGTATAGTAAATAATGTAGCAACTTGTTTCGCTGTTTATGAAGCAGTTTATTTTAATCAACCCCTAACCAGGCGCATTGTAACTTTTTGCGGAGACGCTTTGGTTGAACCAAAAAACCTCTGGGTGAATATCGGCACTACTTTAGCTGAATTAATTGAAAAAGAAATAATCAAGTTTAAAAAAAATCCAAAAAAAATAATATTCGGGGGGCCAATGATGGGGGATGCAGTTACTAATTTGGCCAACCCTATTTTAAAAACAACCAGCGGTGTTTTATTTTTAGAAAAATTGCCTAAAAAAGAAGAAGAATCAGCCTGTATAAGATGCGGCCGTTGCGTAAATTATTGCCCAATAAACCTTATTCCGCTTGAATACGCAAAGATGGTAAAAAAGGAAAAATATCAAGAGTTAAAAGATTATTACATAAAAGATTGTATTGAATGTGGCTGCTGTAGTTATGTTTGTCCGGCTCAAATACCAATATTGGATTATATAAAATTGGGCAAGGAAAAGATAAAATGACCCCTCAGTTAAAACTAACAGTCAGCGGATCTCCTCACTTAAAAGACAAGGCAAAAACATCTTATATTATGCGGGATGTAATCATCGGGCTTCTTCCCGCCGTCGGTGCTGCAATTTATTTTTTTGGTATCTTGGCAGCCATCTTAATTCTCAACTGTGTAGTTACTGCTTTGCTAACTGAATGGATTATAAATCGAATCAGAAAACAAAAAAATACTATCTATGATTTTAGCGCGGCAGTTACCGGAATACTGGTAGCCCTGATCCTGCCGCCTTCAATCGCCTGGTATGGAGCAACAATTGGTGTGGTATTTGCGATATTGGTGGGAAAACATTTATTTGGCGGATTAGGTTCAAATATATTCAATCCTGCTCTTTTAGGCAGAGCCTTTTTAGCTGCAGCTTATCCAAGAATGCTTACGACTTACACAAAACCGGGTCAATTTGATACAATTACCGAAGCAACTCCTTTGATGCTTCAAAAGTTCAGCCATAAATTAACGTCTTTAGATAAATTATTTTTAGGAAATGTTTCCGGGAGCTTGGGGGAAACTTCAGCAATTTGTTTGTTAGTTGGAGGGCTTTACCTTCTTTTACGCAAAAGCGCCGGCTGGAGGATACCGGTTAGCTTGTTAATTTCTCTAACTTTGGTTGCGACTGCCGGATACTTAATAAACCCAATTCTGGGAACGCCCGTATTTCATCTTTTAGCCGGAGGATTGCTTTTAGGAACATTTTTTATGGCAACAGACCCAGCCACAACACCTGTAACCGCAAAAGGAAGATTTATTTTTGGAGCAACTTGCGGTATTTTAATTATGGTAATAAGATATTTTAGCAACTTACCAGAAGGCGTAATGTATTCAATACTTTTTTGTAACGCGCTGGTACCTTTAATAAACCGTTACACAAAACCTAAAGCATTTGGCCGAAAGGAGAGGGAATGAAAGAAGTAATTAAAATTTCTGCTACTTTAACTTTAATTTGTTTGATTTGCGCATTTTTACTCGCCCTGGCCTACAACACAGCCGAAGGAAAAATAGAAGCAAATCAAAAAAAGGCAATAGAGAATTCGATAAACAAACTGGCTCCGGAAGCAACAAGGCAAGATAAAATTAAAATTGGCGGCAAAACTTTATGGAAGCTTTATCGGAATAATGATTTAACCGGCTATGCCGCTATCGCCTCAGGCCAAGGCTATGGTGGTGAAATTAGGATAATGATAGTAACCGGCCGGAACTTAGAAAAAATAAAAGGAATTGAAATAATTGAATCAAATGAAACTCCCGGCTTGGGCTCAAAAATTCAAGAAAAAGATTTTAAAAACCAATTTAAAAACCTAGAAATTAGAAAACCGATCAGTTATACAAAAGAAAAACCGGCTAAACCAAATCAGATTCAAGCAATAACTGGAGCTACGATATCATCAAAATCTGTAGTCGAGATACTAAATAAGGAAATAGAGAAGCTCAGATATAAAATCCAATGAAAAGACAACAAATCTTAAAAGGCCTTTGGGAACAAAATCCTATTTTTCGCCAGTTGTTAGGCATGTGCCCTACTTTAGCAGTTACAACTACTGCAGAAAACGGCTTGGCAATGGGTTTAGCGGTAATATTTGTTCTTTTCTTTTCGGAACTTGCTGTAACCTCTATCAAAAAGATAGTACCGCATCAAGTGCGGATTGCAGTTTATACAGTAATAATCGCAACCTTTGTAACCATCGTTGATATTTTCCTAAAAGCGCAATTTCCCCAAATAAGTAAAAATTTAGGCCCCTATGTACCCCTGATTATCGTAAACTGTATAATATTGGGCAGATGCGAGGCTTTTGCTTCAAAAAATAAACTATCCAACTCTCTTTTAGATGCGCTGGGGATGGGAATAGGGTTTTGTTGGGGGCTTTTAGTTTTAGGCTCAATACGAGAGCTCTTAGGCGCAGGCAATATTTTTGGGTTTAAATTGATGCCGGCAGGTTTTAATCCACTGGTAGTTATGATTTTACCCGCAGGTGCTTTTTTGGTCTTAGGATTTCTGGTGGCTTTAATGAACAGGGTTGAACAATGGAAAACTTAATCTTAATTTTTATATCAACTATTTTAATCAACAACGTTGTCTTAAGCTATTTTTTAGGGATTTGCCCCTTTCTTGGTGTATCCGGCAAAATGGAATCTGCTTTAGGAATGGGTATGGCAGTAACTTTTGTAATGACTTTGGCGACCTCGATTAGTTGGTTAATCTATTATTTAATATTGGAAAGATTCGGTTTATTGTTTTTAGAATATATCGTTTTTATTTTAGTTATTGCCTCGCTTGTCCAAATTGTAGAAATGTTTATCCGGAAATATTCAACAAATCTTTATCAATCCTTAGGTATATACCTTCCTTTAATTACCAGCAACTGTGCGATTCTAGGAGTAGCTCTCTTTATGGTGGTTAAAGATTATTCCTTTTTAGAAGCTGTAGTTTTTGGTTTCTCAGGCGGGCTGGGGTTTTCTTTAGTTCTAATAGTTATGGCAGGGATAAGAGAAGAGTTAGAATTTGCTGATATTCCTAAAGTTTTTAAAGGGGCCCCGCTTACCTTGATTACTGCCGGTATTTTAGCCCTAATCTTTATGGGATTTTCAGGGCTAGGAGGAGGATAATGGCTCAAGTAATTGCCGCAACCATAGTTTTTGGATTAATCGGCTTAGCTTTCTCTTTGCTTTTGTCTTTTCTAAACAGAAAACTGAAAGTACCTGATGATCCTAGAGTAAAAGAAATATTAAATATATTGCCCGGATTAAATTGCGGAGCTTGTGGCTTTAGTAGTTGCAAAGCCTATGCTCAGGCGATAGTAGAAGATCCGAGTAAAATGAAAGGTTGCCGGCCAGGCGGAGACCAGGTAAATAAAAAAGTGGCAAAAGCAATCGGAAAAAAAGAAAACCTCAAAAAACAAAAAAAAATGCTAGTTGTTTGCTCTTGCGGAGCCGAGGAAAAAGATAAAAAAACAACTCATAACTATCAAGGTCTAAAAAATTGCCAATCCGCCCATATTACCGGCGGGGCTATTGACTGTGTTTATGGATGCTTAGGTTTTGGCGATTGTCAAGAGGCCTGCCCTGTGGGAGCAATAACCCTTAAGAACAATAAAGTTTATATTGACCAGAAAAAATGTATTCTTTGCGGCAAATGCATAAAAGCCTGTTCCCGTAACCTTTTTAAGATAATTCCCGCTAAAGAATTGGGAAATTATTTTATTGCCTGCAATAACAAAGACCGGCTCAAAGAGGTAAAGGATGTCTGCAACCGAGGTTGTATAACTTGCGGGATATGCACAAAAGTCGAAGATTCTCCTTATGAATTAGTTGATAACCTATCTCGAATAAATTATAAAAATATTAAAAATAAAAAATCTTTAGAAGAGGGTAAAAACAAATGCCCAACAAACTGCATCGACATAATCAATTAATTAGTTTCCATATTAGTGGGATTAAACTCGAAGCACGAAATCCGAATGTTCGAAATAATTTTCAAATGTTTAAATAACCAAAACTGTTGTTTTGAGAATTCGGTCATTAAAAAATTCAGATTTGTTTCGGATTTCGATATTCGGATTTCGGATTTAAAAAATATGCATAAAGAAACAGCTACAGTAAAAAAAGTTTTAAAAGATAAGATTTTGATTAAAGTAGATAAAAAGGCGATGTGCGGTTGTTGCCGGATTACTTCTGCCTGCAATAAAAATCAAGGCATCTTTGAGCTCCCCAATAATAATTTATATTTAAACGAGGGCAATAAAATAGAAGTGGGAGTTGAGGCCGGCAAAGCAATTTCGGCTATTTCTATAATGTTTATTATTCCTCTGGCTATATTTGTAATGGCTTTGGTTTTACTCCAAAATAGAGGAGAACTAATAAGTTTTTTGCTTGCTTTATCAATTATGTTTATTTATTATGGAGTAGTTAAGATTTTTATAAAAAACACAAATAAATTTAATATAAAATTTTTAAGGAAACTTAAAGATGAAGACTAAAACTAATCTAGCAATTTTAGCTTCAGGTAATGGCAGTAATTTTGAAGCGATAATAAAAGCTGTTAAAAAAGGTTTCTTAAATTTAGACTATTGTATTTTAGTTACTGACAAAAGAAACTCCTTTGTGCGCGAAAGAGCAAAAAAGCATCAAATAAAAGATATTTTCGTTGACCCAAAAAAATTTAAAAGTAAAAAAGATTTTGATAAAAAGTTAATTCAAATCTTAAACAAAGAAAAAATAAAAATAGTTGTACTAGCCGGATATATGAGAATATTATCACCACTTTTCCTGAATCGCTTTAAAAATAAAATTTTAAATATCCATCCATCGCTTTTACCTAGCTTCGCTGGTAAGAATGCAATTGAAGACGCCTACAACTATGGAGTTAAAGTAACAGGAGTTACCGTTCATTTTGTTACCCAAAAAGTTGACCAAGGGCCGATTATTGCCCAAAAAACTGTTTTTATCAAAAGTAACATGGAATTAAAAGAGCTCGAGAAAGAAATTCACAAAACCGAACATAAACTTTACCCTAAACTGTTAAAAAAGTTTTTAGAAAATAAAATAGAAGTTAAAGGGCGCCATGTCAAAGTTACCTAAACTCTTTATTATTATTTTAGGAATTTTTGCTTTTTTAGGTTTTTTTGGAAAAAGCCCAAAAGACAAAGATGATTCAAGATCGGTTAAGGTTAAAGTCAGCCAAAATAAAGTTGAAACCGGAGAAATTTTTTCTTATTTGGTTACCATCGAAGGAGAGTTTAAAGACCCTGAAGTTCAAATGCCGGATTTAGATAATTTCAGAATAATTTCAAGAAAAAAAACAAAAAACTTTTCATACCAAAAAGACAAAATAAAAGCTAAATTGATAACAACCTACTTTCTTCTTTGCCCCAAACCAGGAGTATTTACAATTAAACCGGTCAGGGTAATCGACGGCAATAAGGTCTATAAAAGCAGCTCGGTTAAAATTAGCGCAAAAGGAGAGTCTCTCGAGAAGAAAAGGCAACTACAGCCTTATATCGAAACTGGAACAAAAATATAGTTTTACTTATTTTAATCAAAGAGAGCAGCCTGGGTAAAAGTGCTTTTTTTACCCGAAGCATCTGCAATTTCAATCTCGATGATTGTCTCCGGCCGGCCATAGATTTTCAAATATTTTTTAGCTATTTCTTTTGTTTTGTTAAAAGGATTGGGAATGCTTTCATCCTTTTTATTTATTTTAATATCGAAAATTATCCCTAGCTTGCCTTCTTGATAATAAGATTGAATTCTTTCAACCTTTACCTTCTTAGAATAAGGGATAAACAGATTGTTTAATCTTTGCCGAATCAAATATCCGATAAAATCTCCCAAGCTAATATTGTATTTGGCAATATGCTCACCCTGCTTATCGCCTAAAGCTTTTTTATTTTCAAACGATAAAAAGACCATCCTTTGGTTAAATTCTTCTAAAGATATAAGGTTCATCCGAAGCTTTATCAAATCCCGGACAAAACCAATCCGATAAACATCGATGCCTTTATCTTTTATATCTGACAAAACAAAGCAGTAGAATTTAGGCGGGTTATCCATATTTAAAAATGTCCTTTGGAGAGCGAGAAAAATCCGGCGGGTGTTTTCAGAAAAGCTATCTCTGGGCTTTCCTTTTATATCTAAAATTTCCCCAAAAGGAACGTAAACCCATAATGTATTTTCAACCAACCAGGCTTTAGCCTCTAAGTTAAATTCTTCTTCACAAAGCCTTTCGATAGTTTGCTCAATATTTTTTTGAGAATAAGTTGGAGTTGTTTTGCAGGCTGGATGCAGCAAAAGAAAAAAACTAACTAGAACTATCTTGAGCTCTTTCTTTGCCATATTTTTTAAATATATCAACAATTTCATCATATTCGAGCTCTTCTTTCTTTAATAACTCTTGAGCAAAATGTTCAAATAGTTCTTTTTCGTTATCTAAAACATCCCGGACTTCTTTAAGGCAGCTGCCGAGAATTTTTTGCACATCTTCATCTAACTTTTCTTTTATTTTTCCTGAAGCATCAAATGCATTCTGGCTGTAAGGGTTCCCGCTTTTAAAGTTACCAATTACCCCGGATGAACCCATGCCCCACATATAAACCATTTTTTGAGCTGTATCTAAGGCGTTTTTAAAATCACCGGCTACACCGGCGCCGGTTGTTCCAAATTTTAAATTTTCTGCGGCATAGCTTGCCAGAGAAACTTTAATCTCGGATAAGAAAAAATCTTTCATTGGGATATGGATTTCTTCGCGGGGAACAGGATGAGCATAGCCTAAGAATCCCCGCCGAGGAATAATTGTTGCTTTGACCACATCAGTTGTGGGGTGGAGGAGATAAGCGATTATTGCATGTCCGGCTTCATGATAAGCTGTCCAAACCTTTTCTTTTTCGCTTAGCTGTAAACCCGACTTTAAGCCAAATAAAACTCTATCGTAGGCATCCGAGATATCTTTCATCGTAATTGATTCACGCTTGCTTCTTACTGCAACCAAAGATGCCTCTCTGATCATATTGGCAATATCTGCGGGCGAAAAAAATACTGTTTTTCTCGCCAACACCCCGGCATTTAGTTTACGGTCACAGCCAACTTTATTTAGGTAATATTTAATAATTTCTTTCCGGTCATCAAGGTTAGGGTACTCAACATAAATTTTGCGGTCAAAACGGCCGGCTCGCATAAGAGCAGGGTCAAATTCAGATTCGGAAATATTAGTTGCTGCAATAACCACTATATTGTTTTCTGTTTGACGCAAGCCGTCTAGTTCGGTAAGAAGTTGATTAATAGTTGCGTTATGAGAAATACCGGCTCCCATACCGCTTACCCCAACTCGCTTACGGGCGATAGTATCAATTTCATCTATGAATATAAGACAGCCGCCATGAAGGTCAGCCAAGACTCTAGCTTCCTTAAATAAACTTTTGATTTTAGCGGTACCTGTACCAACAAACATCCCGACAAATTCACTTCCCGTTGCAGAAAGAAAAGGGAGCCCGGTTTCTGTGGCAATAGCTTTAGCAAGATAAGTTTTTCCGCATCCAGGCGGGCCAATCATCATAATTCCTTTTATAATTTTTCCGCCGATTTGTTTTATTTGAGCCCTGTCTTTAAGCAGTTTAATAACCTCAAGGACTTCGCCTTTTACATGTTTCATTCCGATTACATCAGACCACTTTACATTTACATGCTCTGGTTTTATTCTTTTCTGGCCGATTTTATTCATTCCGCCGCCAAACATAAACCAATAATGAAACCCCATATAGATGCTGGCAAACACAAAAGCGGTAATTACACTTAGAAAAAGCTGCAAGGGAATTCCGGCTAAGGTCATCTTGCGATAAAAAGCTTCCAGGGTAAGAAAGTGCTTAATACCTACCACAACAAGAAGGATAACTATTATAAGGATGACTAAAGCTACCGCTATAAGTAGTATTTTAATCCAATGAAGCTTAAGCAGTTTTTTAATTTTATTCACATTCATAGTTAAAGTAAAGATAGCATAAATTTGCTATTTTGTCTATCTTTTCTAACTTTTAACTGGCAGATATACAAGTATCATAGAGTTTAAATTCGAAGCACGAAATCCGAATATTCGAAACAATTTTCAAATTTTCAAATGTTTAAATGACCAAAACTGTTATTTTTAAAATTCAGTCATTAGAGAATTCGGATTTATTTCGAATTTCGATATTCGAATTTCGAATTTGAGCATTACACTTTTGACATCCGAATAAAACCCTTGCCAATGAACTTATCTGTGATACAATCTTTACGTTATGGATTTTGAAGCAAAATCACCAGATGAAATAATTAACCAGTTTAAGAATAAGTTTAAATGGAAGGGGCCAAAGTTTCTCTCTGGGCCAACTTTAATTATTGCTATAGTTTTGGTAATTATTTTAGTCAGTAACATTTTTTATACCATTTCGCCCAATGAGGTGGGGGTTGTGCTGCGTTTTGGAAAATATGTGCGGACAACTCAACCCGGGCTTCACTTTAAAATACCCTTTGTCGAAGCTGTTACTCCCATTAAAACAAAGTATGTTTACAAACAAGAGTTTGGCTATAGAACCGCCCAGCCGGGAATAAGAACCCGTTACAGCCAGCGTTCCTACAGCAGCGAATCTTTGATGCTTACCGGAGATTTAAATGTATTAGACCTTGAATGGATTGTTCAATTCAGAGTCAAAGACCCTTATAAAATCCTTTATAATATCCGCAACCCAGAAAGAACTTTACGGGATATATCCGAAGCCGTAATGCGCCAAGTTGTTGGTGACTACACCTTTACCGAAGTCCTCACCTTAAAAAGAATTGAGGTAAATAACAAAGTTCAAAAAAAGCTTCAGGAAATTCTTAACGACTATGGAGCCGGAATTCATATCGTAACCGTAAAATTACAGGATGTTAATCCACCTGACCCGGTAAAGCCGGCCTTTAACGAAGTAAATGAAGCTAAACAGCAGAGAGAAACTTTAATTAACCAGGCCTGGAAATATTACAACCAAAAAATACCCCAAGCGAGAGGGAAAGCAAAACAAAAAATTCAAGAAGCAGAAGGATATGGCCTTGAAGTAGTAAACAATGCTCAAGGTGACGCAAAAAGGTTTTTACTCTTATATAACGAATATGCGCAAGCAAAAAATATTACTAAAAAACGCATTTACCTTGATCATTTGAGTGATGTTTTACAAAAAGCGGGTAAAAAATATATCGTTGATCCAAGCGAAAAAGGAATTTTACCAATGTTGAGGTTAGATCATGAAACAAAGTAACGCCAAAGGCTTAATCGCTTTAATTATAGTTATTTTACTTATTTTAGTCGGAAACCCTTTTTATACCTTAAAAGAAGGCAAGCAAGCAGTAATCACTCAATTTGGCGATCCCGTCGGTAATCCGATCACAAAAGCCGGCCTGCATTTAAAGATACCTTTTATTCAAAAAGTCAATGTTTTCGAAGAAAGAGTATTAGAGTGGGACGGTGACCCGAATCAAATTCCTACCAAAGATAAACGCTATATCAAGATAGACACAACTGCCAGATGGCGGATAATCGATGCTCTAAAGTTTTTTCAATCAGTCTATGATGAAACCGGAGCTCATGCCCGTCTTGACGATGTAATCGATGCGGCAGTAAGGGATGTGATAACTTCTCATAATTTAGTTGAAATCGTAAGGAGTTCAAATCGAATTTTAGAAAATTTTGACAAAATAAAAGAAGAAGGGAAGCTCTTTATCGAGGAGAGTCAAATCGAAGAGGTAAAAAACGGAAGAAATGACTTAAGAAAAATGATTATATCTAACGCTAAAACCGGACTGCGTTCTCAATTCGGGATAAAACTGCTTGATGTAAGAGTAAAGCGCCTAAACTATGTGGAAGAAGTCCAGCGCAAAGTTTATGACCGAATGATTTCTGAACGCAAAAGAGCCGCCGAAGAATACCGTTCCGAAGGCCGGGGAGCCCAAGCTGAGATTACCGGAAAAACCGATAAGGAACTTAAACTGATTCAATCAGAAGCTTATAAAAAAGCTCAAGAAATAAAAGGAAAAGCCGATGCGAGAGCAACCAAAATTTATGCAGATGCTTACAGTAAAGATCCTGACTTTTACTCGTTTCTGCAAACGCTTAAAACTTATAAAAATAGTGTCGATAGTGACACTGCCTTGATTTTAACTACTGACGCAGAATATTTCAAATATTTACAACAATCTTCTCCTTAATTTAATTTCCTCTTTCTATGAGCACAGCAATACTTTTAATCTCTTCTCCTGACCAAAAAGGGATTACAGCCGCGGTGACTAATTTCATCTACCAAAACAATGGCAATATTGAACATGCCGACCAACATATAGATTCTAATTTAAACATTTTTTTTATGCGGATTGAATGGTCCTTAGAGGACTTTTCTATCCCGCCTTCAAAATTAAAAACCGCTTTTAAGCCCTTAGCCGATAAGTTTTCCATGGATTGGTCTCTCCATTTCAGCGGCGAAAAAGAAAAAATGGCTATCTTTGTATCAAATAAATACCATTGTCTCTATGACCTGCTTCATAAATACAAACAGGGGTACCTGCGCTGTAAAATTCCTTTAATCATAAGCAACCACCGGCAGACAAAACCAATAGCAGACTATTTCAACATACCTTTTTTTTATTCATTTAAAAATTCAAAAAGTAAAAAAAAGGCAGAAGCTAAAGAAATTTCTCTTCTCAAAAAAGAAAAAATAGATTCAATAGTTTTAGCAAGGTATATGCAGATATTTGGCAAAAATTTCGTCGATAATTTTAGAAATAAAGTAATAAACATCCATCATTCATTTCTGCCAGCTTTTGCCGGCAAAAACCCCTATCGGCAAGCTTACCGGCGCGGGGTAAAGATAATCGGCGCGACCAGCCACTATGTTACCGAGAAACTTGATAAAGGCCCAATCATCCAACAGGGCACAACCGGCATAAGCCATCGTGATTCTTTGCTTGACTTAAAGCACAAGGGCCAAGATTTAGAAAAGAGCGTTTTAAGCCGGGCCGTTCAGCTTCATCTTGATAAAAAAATATTAGTTTATAAGAATAAAACCGTTGTTTTCGACTAACCGGTTTTTTTTATTATAATATTGATAGAAATCTTTAAACATGGTATAATTACTGCTCTTTAAAGGAGGAGAAAAATGCGTAATTCTTTTATTTATCTAATCGTTTTAGCAGTTTGTTTTAGTTTTGCCGGCTGTAATAATTCTCAAAAAAACAGCGGGCCTCAGGTAACTATTTGGCATTGGATGTCGGACCGGCAAGATGCTTTCGAACAGTTAGCCCAAAAGTATAAGCGGGAGAAAAAAATTACTGTTCATTTTGAACTTTTCCCTCATAGCGCTTACACTCAAAAAATAAATGCCGCCGAAGCCGCAAACGATCTACCTGATTTATTCGGAATATTAGGCGAAAAACGAGTTTTGGCTTCTTTTGCCAAAGAAAAAAAAATCGAGGACCTAACTCCTTACATGGAAAAACAGAATTCTAACTGGAAAGAAAGGTTTATCGAGATTTGTTTAGCTGTAAATAGTTTCAAAAAAGATAATATTTACGCGGTAAAACCGGGTATTTACGGTGTGCCTATCGACGCAATGAGCATTCAATTTCTTTACAATAAAGATTTACTGGAAAGGGAAGGGTTTGCTTCCGATTCGCCGCCTGAAACTTTTCAGGATTTTTTATCTATTGCTAAAAGCGCTAAAGATGAAAAAGATACCTACGGCTTTGCTTCCGGCTGGGGAGAAACCTGGCTGATTTATTGCTTTACCACAAATTATGCCTTTGATTTAATGGGAGAAGAGAAATTTCTTAACACAATCAAAGGAGAAGTGCCCTATACCGACCCGGATTGGATAAAAGTTTTTTCTCTCTTTAAGGATTTAAGAGAAGCCGGCATATTGGCTCCGGGCATCATCACCATGAACAATAAAGAAGCTGAGCAAATTTTTGCCACAAATAGAACTTTTTTTACCTTTAACGGAAGCTGGGGGGTCAACACTTATCAACAAATCAACCCCCAACTAAAATACGCCACTATGCCGCCTCCTAAGGCTAATCAAAAGCACCCTCCTGCTATTTGGGCCGGAGCCGGAACTTCATTTGTGGTAAATTCACAATCTGAAAATAAAAAAGAGTCGATTGATTTTCTAAAATGGCTAACCGAAGCCAGACAACAAGTTTTTTTAATCAAAGAGACCAACAACCTGCCTTCAATTAAAGGGCTTAAAAAAGATACCCCGGATAACATGAGCAGCTTTTTAAGCAACCAACAATATTTTACCCATCCCCGGCTTTGGCGGATAAATGAAAATTCAAGAGTGGTAGAAGCCATAAACAGGGGAGTGCAGAATATTGTAATCGGGGCAAAGACACCGGAAGAAGTGGCAAAAGAGGTTGCAAAGACTAAAGAAAGATATAAAAACGAATAAAAAGAATGAACAAAAAAGAACAACTCATAAATTTTTCTTTTGTATTTCCGGCTTTAGCGATTTTTTCTTTTTTCTACATCATACCTTTTTTTTATACTTTTTGGCTTTCTTTGCACAAAGCTTCTTCTACCAATGTTTTGGATTTAAATTTTGTCGGGGTCCAGAATTTCAAAGATATCTTTTCTTTTCAAATCTTTGCCGCTTTAGCCGGAATTTTGGGGATTTCTTTAATAGTTTTTGCTTTCAAAAATAAATTTAAAAAACTATCCTTAAATCATAAAAAAAGTTTAGCTAAAACGCTCCAAACTATTACCGTAGTTGCCGGAGGAGCGCTGCTTATTTATTCAATCGGAGCTTTTTTTAATATATCCAAAGAAGCTGTTTCTTTTAGCCCTGACCTGCAGTGGTGGAACTCGGTAAAGCGTTCATTTTATATTACTTTTTGGGGCTTAACTTTTCAAAATTGCCTGGCTTTTCTCTTAGCTCTGGGGGTAGACCGGGCCGCAAGAACCGGACAGTTCTATCGGGTAGTATTTTTTCTTCTTCCTGTTTTAGGAGAAGTAATCATCGGGCTTCTCCTGCGAATTATGCTTTCTCATTACCCGGGTGTTTTTAACCACCTTCTTGAAAGTGTTGGTTTGGGGCAATGGGCTCAAAACTGGCTGGGAAAAGATATGGCTTTAACCACTTTGGCGGTAAGCCACTGCTGGCGCGGTTTTGGTTATGGTTTTATCATCCTGCTTGCCGGTTTACAAACTATACCGGAGCAATTATACGAAGCAGCGAGAATCGATGGAGCCAACGCTCTGCATCGATTCACAAAAATTACTATCCCGATGTTGGTGCCAATTATATTTTTGGTAATAATTTTAACGATTCTCGGAACAGTACAGATTATCGGGCTTCCCATGGCTTTAACCCGCGGCGGGCCGGCGGGAAGAACCACGGTCTCTGTATTAAGAATATTTGAAGATTTAAACAATAGCCATGTAGGCTATGCTTCTGCCGAAGGGTTGATTTTAGGATTAATTTTAGTAACATTATCTTTTAGCTTGCTTAAACTATCAAAAAAAATAAAAAGTTAAATGCCGGAACAAATTAAAAAAACACTTTATCTGTTAGTTATCCACACTCTCTTAATCACCGTTGCTTTAAGCTGCATTTTCCCTTTTGTTTGGATGATCAACTCTTCCTTAAAACCAAATAGCGAATTTATCCAAGACCATGGTTTTGAGCTTCCCGATACAATAAATCTTCGAAACTATATCTATACTTTCACCAAAGGCAATCTCGGTACTTACTTTTTAAACAGTATTCTTTATACTTTTCTTACTGTAATCGCAATTGTTATTATTTCTTCATTAGCCGGCTACGGAATATCACGTTTGCAATTCCGGGGTAAAAACTTTATCTTTTATATGATTTTAGCCGCGATGATGATACCGATTCCCGCAGCTTTTGTCCCTCTCTATGTTCTCTTAAAAAGCGTCGGCCTCCTTAATACAAGAATCGGTTATATTTTAGCTATGGTTAACGTAGGGCTTTCTTTAAGCATTTATCTTTACAAAACTTTCTTTGACCAGCTTCCTAAAGACCTGGAGGAATCGGCGCGAATCGATGGCTGCGGAAAGTTAAGAATTTGGTGGCATGTAATGTTTCCTTTAGCAAAGCCGGCAACCGGAGTCGTGGTAATTTTTAATGCTCTAAATGTCTGGAATGAACTAATATTAGCATTAGTTATATTAAGCAATAAAGGCCTTATGCCTTTACAGGTTGGTTTATTAAAGTTTTCCCAAAGCAGTGTGGGCTTAACTCAATATACCACACTGATGGCTGCTCTTACAGTGGCTGCCTTGCCAATTATAATAATTTACCTTATAATGCAAAAACACATAATTAAGGGAATGACAGCCGGGGCTACCGTCGGCTAACAACCGCTGGAAGAAAGGACGACAGACGAAGGACGAATACCAAAATGAACACAATAATTACTAATAAAAATAAAAAACAAATGCTAATTGCTAAAAATAAATCATCCATCGTCTATCGTCTATCATCTATCGTCCCTCGGTTGATGATTACCTTTATTGCCCTCTGCCTTCTGCCCACGTTATGTTACGGGCAGGATTCGGGCCAATTTGTAAATAAAGGCTGGTCAGCCCTGG
This sequence comes from Candidatus Omnitrophota bacterium, assembly GCA_021735405.1. Lineage (GTDB taxonomy): Bacteria > Omnitrophota > Gorgyraeia > Duberdicusellales > 4484-171 > PXAH01. Next base: position 17,364 of record JAIPHC010000006.1, read on the forward strand.
GTAAACGCAACTTTGATAAAGTACATCAAATTACCGATAAATGTATCCAAACCTATCAAGAAAAAGCAAAAAAACAAGCCAGCAAATTAAATAGCTTTCCGGCTAAAGGCGAAGAAGATCAATATGAGACCATGAACAATGCGGCTACTTGTTATTTTATAAAAGGTGAAGCCTACATGCGCGAAGAAAAGAAAGAAAAAGCTATAGAAACTTTTCAAAAAGTTGTCCAGGATTATCCTTATGCCCAAAGTTTTGACCCGCGCGGCTGGTATTGGTCAATAAAGGAAAAAGCCGAGAGCTCAATCAACAAACTGATAACCGGAAAAATAGAAGAGCAAGAGCAAGAAGAGGTAGTTATCACCAAGGTAAAACTTTATGATCCCGGCCAAAGCCTGCCGATAGATTATCAAAAATTCGGTAAATTTAAAAACGCCGGAACAGCAGATTATGAATATGTTATCGAAAAACCAATCGAATTGGCTGAGGCCGCGGGCGAAGGAATTTATCCTAACACAAGTTCGGTTAAGTTTGACCCCCGCTATCAAGAAATAAAAGATAAACTTTATAAGATTGACCATTGGGAAGTACTAAATTCCCGTAATTTGAATGCTGCTTTTTATAAATGGATAAAAGCTCCCGAACCAGCCGGAATACGCCAATTCTATATCGCAGAGATCTTAGAAAAAAGCGGATTAATCGAACATGCAATAAAAGCTTATTATGCTGTTTTAGTCCATTTTCCCAAAACTTACGGCTGGACCTACTGGAATACCCCTTGGTATGTAGGAAACGCTGCGCTTTATCGAATAAAATACCTTCTCCGGAAACATCCTGAATTAAATTTAAAATTAGAAAATGCTGAGATTAAAATAGATAATGGTTTTAATAATAATATCCGCGATGATCTTTTTATTGTTAACCCGGGAAGGCTGGTGAAAAGATCATTTTGGAAAAAGATATTTTCTAAAAAATGTAATTCGAAAAAAAGAAAATTAGGCGAAATCGTAAAAACTTCCGGCAAAACCATAAAATTAGCCCAATATAAAAACGGTGATTGGCAGTTATTTGTAGAAGGAAAACCCTTTATCCTAAAAGCGATAACTTATGATCCAACCCGAGTCGGTGAATCTCCTGATGAAGGGACTTTAGAAGACTGGACAACTCAAGACGTAAACAATAATGGCTTAATCGACGGGCCTTATGAAGCCTGGGTCGATAAAAATAAGAATAATAAAAAAGACAAAAACGAAAAAAAGATAGGCGACTTTCAATTAATGAAAAATATGGGGGTAAACGCAATCAGGCTTTACCACCAGCCCTTTATGAGGAATAAAAAAATTATTGGACAAATGTATGAAAAATATGGTATATATACTTTAATAGGCAACTTTTTGGGTAAATACACATTAGGAAGTGGAGCTGACTGGGAAGAGGGCACCGATTACGACAACCCCGCCCATCAAAAAAATATGCTTAAAAGCGTAAAAGAAATGGTAGAAACCTGGAAAGACGAGGATGCTATCTTAATTTGGATTTTGGGTAATGAAAATGTCTACGGCTTAGGCTGTAACGCCGACAAAAAACCAGCCAGTTTTTTTAAATTTGCAAATAAAGCTGCAAAGTTAATAAAAAAACTCGACCCTAAAAAACGGCCGGTTGCTATCGCTTCGGGAGACAGCCTCTACCTTGACCTTTTTGCCAAATATTGCCCGGATATCGATATATTCGGAACAAATTCCTATCGGGGTAAATATGGTTTTTTAGGGTTATTTGAAGACATAAAGAGAATTTCCGGTAAACCGGCAATAATTACCGAATATGGAGCGCCGTCTTACGGTAGAGGATATACGAACAAAGAAGCTCAAAGCTTTCAAGCTGAATACCACAACGGTTGCTGGTACGACCTAAAATGTAATTCAGCCGGTTACGGAGCCGGTAACGTCTTAGGCGGAGTTGTTTTTGAATGGCTTGATGAATGGTGGAAAGCATATGAACCGCACTACCATGATAAAAAAGGGCTTTTTAGCGGGCCTTTTTTAGACGGATATATGTACGAAGAATGGTTAGGGGTAATGAGCCAGGGAGATGGCAGTAAATCACCGTTTTTAAGACAGCCAAAAAAATCTTATTTTAAATATAAAGAACTATGGAACTAACTGGTTAACCAATAACCAATTAACCAAAACAAAAGGAGGTTTAGATGAAAAGGATAAGTTTACTTACACTATTAGGAGCATTTTTGATTCTAATATTATCGGCGGGAGCGCAAAATGCAGCTTGTGAAACAGAAAATTTCTATATTTACGCCGATAAAAATTCACCTAAAAATCATTTTATCCCTTCCGGTTGGATGGGAGACACCAATGATTTAGCTTTTAACGATCAGGCTACCGAAGAAGCTTTATCCGGCGGAACATCGATTAAATTAACTTACGACCCGGAAAAAGGACAAGGACAGGGTTGGGCCGGAATTTATTGGCAATCAGCTCAAAACAATTGGGGCACCCGGGATTCCGGTTATGATTTATCTAAATACAATAAATTAGTTTTTTCAGCTAAAGGAGCCGAAGGGGGAGAAGTAATAACCGGAGTAAAAGTAGGTGGCTTAACTACCATCGGGTCAACCGGAGAACCAGTCCCTTACCCTGATACTACAAATACAGAATCAGGGCCGATTAGAGTTACCGATAGCTGGCAGGAATATCAAGTAAATTTAGCCGATCAAGACCTCTCTTATATAAACGGAGGGCTTGCAATAATTTTTAACTCGGATCATGCAGAGGAAGGGCAATCTATCTATATCGACGATATCCGCTACAGCTACGATCCTGATTTAACTGCCGAGGATGATTCTACGAATTTCCCTTTCTATGTTTACGCCGACAGCAGCTCTTTAGATAATCATTTTATTCCTTCTGGCTGGATGCCCGCTACAGCGGCGAAGGACATCCGCTTAAATACCAACTGGAAAAACTTACCCTTTAGCGGTAGTACTTGTATCAGGGTTGAGTATGAAAACAACTCTGGAACCCGCTGGGCCGGAATTTACTGGCAGCAGCCAGCTAATAATTGGGGTACGGTGCCTAAAGCCGGCTATGACCTCCAAGGAGCCCAAAAGCTTACCTTCTGGGCCAGAGGCGACCAAGGCGGAGAAGTCATCTATGAATTTAAGATGGGTGGGTTATCCAGCGGCCAATATCCTGATTCTGACAGCGCAAGTATAGGCCCGATCGAGCTTTCAAAAGAATGGGAAAAGTATGAGATTGACTTACGCGGCAGGGACCTTTCTTATGTAATCGGCGGCTTCGCATGGGCAACCAACATTGACGTTAACGATCCCGAAGGTATAGTTTTCTATATCGACGAAATTAAGTACGAAAAATAAAACAAAGGAGTGAGAATTATTAAGCCAAAAATAAAATATACAAAGTGGATCTTCTTTGCGCTTTTTCTTGGTTTCTGCTCGCTTAACAATAGTTATGCTCAAGCAAAAAGGGTAGAAATCAAAAAAAATGAGCAGGGAGGTTACACTTTGTATATTGAGCAAGAACCTTTTTTCTCAAAAGGCGTAATTTACAATCCAACCCCAATCGGAAAAGGACCCGGCTACAATTTTTTTACCCACCGCCCAAAAGCCTGGACTCAAGTTGACGGAAAACTTATGGCTGATTTAGGAATAAATGCGGTAAGAGTTTATTCAACCGGAGACGATATCGAAGCAATGAAAGAGTTTATCAGCGGCCTTTATCAAAAGTATGGGATTTATACCGCAGTCAGCGACTGGCTTGGCCTCTGGGACCAGCCGCGGGCAAATTATGCTGACCCTGATTTTCGCAAAGCAACCAAAAAAAGAATATTAAGGATTGTTAATGAGCTAAAAGACCAAGAAGGGCTTTTGCTCTGGATTTTAGGCAATGAAAACAATTATACTTTTTCTGGAAAAATCGGGTTTTGGACTTCTCCTGAAATAGAAAAAATTGATAAAATATATGAAAAACAACAAAAAAGAGCCGAAATTTACTATTCTTTTATTGATGAACTGGCGGCTGAGATTAAAGAAGCAGACCCTAACCACCCGGTTGCCTTAGGCAATGGTGAATCCAGTTTTCTTGATATCGCTGCGGAAAATTGCCCAAACATAGATCTATTAGCGATTATAATTTATCGCGGCAGAACTTTTGGAAATATTTTCGAAAACATTCGCAACATTTTTGATAAACCGATTATTCTTTCCGAGTTCGGCTGTGATTCTTACGACGCCTACCGAAAAAAAGAAAATCAAAATATTCAATCCGATTTTATTCTGGACCAATGGAAAAGAATTTACAACAATAGCACTATAAGCGGTAATCAAACCGGCAATGTCTTAGGCGGATTCCTTTTTGAGTGGACCGATGAATGGTGGAAATTTAACGAAGGTCATCCGGAGGGCTGGTCAGAGCACAACCCGCAAGCCGGCTGGTCAAACGGATCTTACTATTATGACATTCGAGCCAAGCACAACCTAAACATGAACGAAGAATGGTTTGGTATCGTATCTTTACAAAAACGCCAAGAGAATGGCTTAAATAAAAGGATGCCGAAAAAGGCTTATTTTGACTTAAAAGAATATTTTCAAAAAATAGAAGAAAGAAGAGTTTTACCTGCCGAAAATAAATAGCTTGCCGTAGATGAATAAACTCTGGTTAAATTCTTTATTATTATCAATTCTAGCCCATTTCTTAGTTTTTTCTTTTTTTTTCTTTTCTCCTTTTTCGCCAACAATAAAAAAAACCAACCAAGAAATTAAAAAAATCGAAATTATCCCCGAAGAACCGGAAAAAAAAATAAAAACTCCTCAGCAGCAAGAAAAAAATTTAGGGAAAAAAGAACCTCTTCCTTATAAAGAAAATATTATCGATAAACTGTTAAATTTAGGCAAATCAAACCCCTCTCTGGATAAAATAAAACCTATTCAGGATCAAACCGGCGATATACTTTTATCAAACTTAGTCAAGAAAGAGAACTTGCAAAATAATTCTGCTTATATGAATTATTACCGGATGATCCGTGAAAAAATAAGAAAAAAAGCTTATCAGCGCTATAGAGGCCAAAATCGGGGTAAAGTTTACTTAAACTTTCAAGTTGGCAAAAGTGGAGCTCTCCAAGCGATAAAAGTAGGGAAACAATCTATAAAAAATTTAAACCTTAAAAAAATCGCCCTTAACAGCGTCAAAGATTCTGCCCCTTTTCCGCCGTTTCCAAAAGAACTAAAAAACTATCCCCGGCTTCAATTTAATATATCTATTTATTTCAAAAATGATTAATTAATTTAACAGGGTTGACATTTTAGCTTTCCGCTGTTATTTTATTTTCTATGATAAGAAAGCCCATAGCTAATGGCCGGTTTTATCCTAATAAAAAAGAAGAGCTTAATTCTTTGATAAAAGAATTGGGGCTTGTAGAAACTCAGTCTCGCTGCCGGGCAAAAGGAGTTATAATGCCTCATGCCGGCTATCCTTTTTCCGGCAAGGTTGCTGCTGTTACTATCTCTAAAATAGCCGCAGTAAAAAATATAATAATGCTGGGGCCCAATCATACTGGTTTAGGTGAGGATTTTTCTTTATCTAACGCTCAAAGCTGGCAAACCCCTTACGGAGAAGTTAAAATTAATCAAATTCTATCTGAAAAAATACTAAACGCCGGCGGTTGTGTGCAAAAAGATTCATTAGCTCACAAAGAAGAACATTCATTAGAAGTAGAGTTACCGATTTTGCAATACTTCTTTAAGGATTTTCAAATCGTACCTATATCCTGTAAAAATGCCGATAGAGAAACCTACCAACAAGTTGCAAGCCAGATAAGAGAGGGCATAAAAAAAGATTTACCTGACACCTTGGTTTTGGCATCGACCGATTTAACCCATTACGAACCCGACTCGATAGCCAGAAAAAAAGACCGAAAAGTTATCGAATCTATCGTCGATTTAAACCCGGATAAATTAATAACCGAAACTGAAAAAAATCATATTACAATGTGCGGAGTCGCCCCGGTCGCAATTATGCTTTACTGCCTCAGGAGCTCATTAAAGAAAGCCGAAGTTGCGCTCTATGAAACTAGCGGCGATGCGGGCGGCGATTACAATTCGGTTGTAGGCTATGTGGGAATAATTCTTAAATAAATTTATCAAGGAGGGACGCCTTATGGACGAATCAGCCAAAAAAAGAGTTGACCAAAACTGGAAAGAACAGGTAAGCAAAGAGAAACAAAACTATCAACAAAAGGATGAACCTTACCACAAGCCGAATTTTAAAATATTTCTTTCTTCCTTAAGCATGCAGGCAATGATTGCCTTAGGCCGCTTGGAAAACCCCGTTACGAAAAAGACCGAAAAAAACTTTGATCAAGCCCGCTATCTGATTGATACATTGGAAATTATCGAAACCAAAACAAAAAATAATTTAGATCAGGAAGAAACAAAATTGCTTTCTGAATCATTGTTTAGCCTAAGAATGGCCTATCTGGAGGAAAGAAAAAATGGATAAAGAACTTTTAAAAATTTTAGCCTGCCCGGTTTGCAAAGCAAGTGTAGAAGCCGTTAACAATAAAATAATTTGTAAAAAATGCGGAAAAAAATACCCGATAAGAGACGGTATTCCAATCATGCTGGAAGAGGAGGCAGAAAACGATGAATAAAAAAATTCTTGTGCTGCACGGGCCGAATCTTCATCTCTTAGGCCAAAGAGAACCGGATGTTTACGGCAAAACCAGCCTGGAAAAGATCAATAAAAAAATAAAAGCCAAAGCAAAAAATGCTGGAATTGCCGTCGATACCTACCAATCAAACCAAGAAGGCCAAATTATCGATAAAATCACAAAAAGCAACTATGACTTAATCATTATAAACCCGGCCGCCTACACCCACACATCAATAGCCATAAGGGACGCTTTAGCCGCAATAAAAAAACCGGCAATCGAAGTTCATCTTTCCAATATCTACAAAAGAGAAGATTTTAGAAAAAAATCCTTAATCAGCGGTGTTGTTTTGGGAACGATAAGCGGCTTTGGCGAAAATAGTTATTATTTGGCAATTGATGCAGCCGCGGCTATTTTCAACAAAGATTAATGAAAAAAAGAATTCGTAACCTTGCAAAGATTATTAATAAAAAAAAGCTTGATGGTTTTTTAACTAAAAATCAAGCTAATATCAGGTATCTAACCGGCCTGGAACAGCCGGAGGGCTGGCTGCTTTGCTCCCGCAACCAAGAACTTATTTTTTTTACAAACCCAATTTCTCCTAAACCAATAAAAGACAAATCTTACTTAAAAACGATAATAGTTAAAAATAGCTTTTTTAAACAAATAAGCTTATCAGCAAAAAAGATAAAATTAAAAAAGATAGGGTTTTCTGGTAACGACTTAAGCTTAAATTGTTATCAAAAATTAAAAGACAGTCTGAATATAAAAAAAATTGATTTGGTCTCCGGCGGAGCTTTGATAGAAAAACTACGAATGCGCAAAGATAAAAAGGAAATAAAACTAATAAAAAAAGCGGCCTCTTTTAGCCTGGAAGCCTTTGATTATGCCAAAGAGATTTTTAGCCAAACTATGACCGAAAAAGATTTAAGTATCGAAATTGAACGTTTTTTAAAAATAAAAGCGGATAATCAAATAGCTTTCCCGATAATTGTTGCTTCCGGTAAAAATAGCATATTTACCCACCATAATCCCAAAGAAACTTTGATTAATAATTATTTCCTAATTGACTTAGGCGCAATGCATTATGGATATTGTGCTGACTTGACAAGAATATTTTTTTGGGGTAAAATGCCTCCGCTTTTCCAAAAAGCTTATAATACAATAAAAAAAGCGCAAGCGGCAGCAATCAGCCGGATTAAAGAAGGTAAAAAAGCTTCCGACATTGACAAAGCAGCCCGGGATGTAATCAGCAAAAACGGCTTCGGTAAATACTTTACTCACGGCTTAGGCCATGGGGTGGGCTTAGAGGTCCACGAACCGCCGTATCTTAAACCAGGCCAGAATGAAATTTTAAAAGAAGGGATGGTTGTAACTATCGAGCCGGGAATATACTATAAAAACCAATTTGGAATTCGTTTGGAAAACATGGTAATAGTCAAAGCAAAAAAAGCAGAGGTGATAGCTTGAGTATTTCTCTTTCTCAGCTCAAGCCTTCTCTGACGATTGTATACAATAATCAGCCTTATATAATTTTAGAATCCGAACACGCAAAATTAGCCCGTGGTTCATCCTTTGTCCGGGCAAAAATAAAAAATTTGATCACTTCACAAACATTAAATTGTACTCTACGGGATTCTGATAAAATCAATCCTGCTTTTATTGAAAGAAAAAAATTAATATTTAGCTACCAGGACGGGCAATATTATCATTTTCTTGACAGCAAAAGTTATGAAGATTTTATTTTACATCAAGAAAGGATAGAAGATAAAGCTAAATACCTTAAAGAAAATCTGGAATTGTCTGGATTGTTTTATGAAAATAAATTAATTAACCTGGAGTTACCTGCCTCGATTATCCTAAAAGTTGCTAAAACAGCTCCTGGATTCCGAGGTAATACCGTAAAATCAGGAACTAAACCGGCTCTACTCGAAACCGGCTTAGCCGTCGATGTGCCTTTGTTCATAAAAAACGAAGATTTAATAAAAATCGATACCCGAAACCAACAATATCTAGAAAGAGCATAGAATAATTAAAAATATAGGTATTCGCTAAATAAAATAATTTTCAATGGAGGTAAGATGGATTTAAAAAAGCTAAAAAGTTTTATAAAATTTATGGACCAAAATAACTTAAGCGAATTAGAAATAGAAGAAAACAAACAACGTATTCGGCTTAAAAAATACGAAGGCCAAAAACCTCAAATATCTTACCAGCAACTTCCAGACAAAGGCGAAAAAAAAGAAAAAAAACAAAAGGATGAAAGCCTTACTGAAATAAAATCGCCGATGGTCGGCACTTTCTACCGGGCGCCTTCTCCTGAAGCCAAACCTTTTACAGAAGTAGGCAATACTGTCGGTGCCGATGATATTGTTTGCATTATTGAGGCTATGAAAGTAATGAATGAAATAAAAGCCGAAGTAGGTGGCCAAATAGCCAAAATCTTACCCGAAGACGGCCAGCCTGTCGAATTCGGGCAAACATTATTTACAATTAAAACATAATTAAAAAACCACTAGGATTAAGGGCAAATCAATGTTTTCAAAAATTTTAGTAGCTAATCGCGGAGAAATTGCAATTAGAATATTACGGGCAGCCCGGGAGCTCGGCATAAAAACAGTTGCGGTCTATTCTCAGGCTGACAAAAACTCGCTCCATTTAGCTTTTGCTGATGAAGCAATTTGCATCGGCAAAGGCCCGGCTTCCCAAAGCTACTTAAACATTTCTTCGATTATCAGCGCCGCCGAAGTCACCGATTCCGACGCGATTCATCCCGGCTACGGATTTTTAGCTGAAAATCCGCATTTTGCTGAAATTTGCCATTCTTGCGGTATACACTTCATCGGCCCTTCGGCCGAAAATATTCGTTTAATGGGAGACAAAATCCAAGCGCGAAAAACAATGCGCAAAGCCGGAGTCCCGGTTGTCCCCGGCAGTAAAGATAAAATTGACACCCAAAAAGAAACAATAAAGATTATAAAAGATATAGGATTTCCAGTAATCTTAAAAGCAAAATCAGGCGGAGGAGGCAAGGGAATGCGGATTTGCCATAGTGAAATAAGTTTAGCGGCATCTTTGCATACCGCCCAAACCGAAGCGGAAGCCGCCTTTGGCGACCCTGGGCTTTATGTAGAAAAATATTTAGAAAACCCCCGCCATATCGAAATCCAAATCGCGGCCGATTCAGAAGGCAATATGATACATCTTGGCGAAAGAGATTGCAGCGTCCAAAGAAACCATCAGAAAATAATCGAAGAATCTCCTTCTCCGGCTATCGACAGCCAAACCAGAAAAAAAATGGGACAATTTGCCCTAAAAGGAGCCCGGGCTATCAATTATCAAAGTGTCGGAACCGTAGAATTTTTGCTTGATAAAGACGGCCATTTTTATTTCATGGAAATGAATACTCGAATTCAGGTAGAACACCCCGTCACCGAAGAAGTAACCGGGATAGACCTTCTTAAGCTTCAAATTCTAATCGCAGCCGGAGAAAAACTCCCCCTTAAGCAAAACGATATTAAGTTCTCCGGCCATGCAATTGAATGCAGGTTAAACGCTGAAGACCCGCAAAAGAATTTTATGCCTTCACCGGGAAAAATTAATTTTTGTTATTTCCCCGGCGGCAAAGATATAAGAGTTGACACTCATATTTATTCGGGTTATCATATTCCACCTTACTATGACTCGCTGATTGGAAAAATAATCGCAAAAGGAGAAAATAGAAAAGAGGCTATCATCAAGATGAAAGGCGCTCTTGGCGAATTTTTAATCGAGCCAACTAAAACAACGGCTGAATTTTGCCTTCAGGCAATGAATGACGCTGATTTTCAAACTGGTAAATATCATACCGGTTTTATAAAAAAATTTATAGATACATAGTAAAAGGGGGTAAAAATGGGATTCTTAACTATTTTAATCTATATTCTTTTATCTTTTAGCGCCGGGTTTATCTTAATTATGGCTCCAACCGGAATTCTTAATTTAGAATCTTTGATAAACTATTTAGACCAAAATATTCTAAACAACTTTTCCTCAAATATTACTTTAGTTTTAATCGGCCTTCTTATCATCTTATTATGTTTGCGCTATATCCAAAAGATGATTTTAAATTCCCGCCAAAACAAAAACATATCCTTTGAATCTAAAGAAGGGAAAGTTAAAATTACCTTAGTGGCAATTGAAGATTTGTTAAAGAAAATGATCGAGCAGCGAGATGAAATATCTCATATCAAAGTAAAGGTCCGCTTAAAGAAAAAAATAATTGCGGTCCAAATCAAAGGATACCTGAATTATGAAGTAAATCTGGTTAACCTTACAAAAGAAATACAAGAAAAAGTCAAAGAAAGAATAGGAGTGCTCCTTGGCGAAGACAAAAAAGTTGAAATAAACTTACAAATTCGAAAAATCACCGTATCCGGCGACCAAGAAAAAGCAGAAGAACCTGAAATACCTTTTCGGCATTACGAATAAATAGAATATAAACTTTTAATCTATTACATTAATAAGAAAGGAGGTTTCATGAAAATCGGCATTCTAACCGGTGGAGGAGATTGTCCGGGCCTAAATTCAGTTATCCGGGCAATAGTAAGAAAAAGTATTGATCAAAAAAATGAAGTAGTTGGCATAAAATACGGCTGGAAAGGCCTTCTCGAAAAGGAAACCATGCCTCTTACCTTAAGGTCGGTATCAGGAATACTGCCTAAAGGAGGCACTATGCTTGGTACCTCAAGAACCAACCCTTACAAACAAAAAGACGGCAGCGAATTAGCAAAGAAGAATTTTAAAGAGTTAGGCCTTGACGCGCTTGCGGCAATCGGCGGCGAAGATACTTTAGGGGTCGCATCAAAGCTTTATGGAGAAGGTTTAAATGTTGTCGGAGTACCAAAAACTATCGATAATGATTTAGCCGCTACTGATTTTACTTTTGGCTTTGATACAGCGGTTAATATCGTCATGGGCTGCATAGACAGGCTTCATACTACTGCTGAATCCCATAACCGAATTATTGTAGTCGAGGTAATGGGCCGCCACGCCGGCTGGATCGCGACCCATGCCGGAATTGCCGGCGGCGCCGACTATATTCTTGTGCCGGAGATACCGATAAATATGGATGAGGTTTGCCAATCTCTACAAGCGCGCCATGACAGAGGAAAGAATTTTAGCATTGTAGTCGTAGCCGAAGGCGCTCAATTTAGAAACGAAGATTTAAAAACTCAAGAAAAAAAGTTGGATGAATTTGGCCATGTCCGCTTAGGCGGTATCGGGCACAAGGTCGGCAGTTTAATAGAAGAAAGAACCGGTTTTGAAACCAGAGTTACTGTATTGGGCCATATTCAACGCGGAGGATCCCCTTCTGCCTTTGACCGAGTCCTGGGAACCCGCTATGGGGTAAAGGCCTACGAACTGATTAAAGATAAACAATTCGGAAAAATGGTTAGTTTACGCGGAAATAAAATTATTGCTGTATCGTTAGAGGAAGCAACTGCAGAGATAAAAACTCTCGATTTGGACCTTTACGATTTAGCTAAAATATTCTTCCGTTGATCAGGAAGGTGTCGTGCTAGAAGATATTAAAAGAATAATTCTAAAACATCGGAACGCTTTAGATATTTTAGAGGATGCCGGCGCTAAGCTCCAGCAAATAACCTTAATTTGCCAAAAAGCTTTAAAAAGCGGGAATAAAATAATTTTTTTTGGCAACGGCGGCAGCGCCGCAGACTCTCAGCACTTAGCTGCAGAATTTGTGGGGCGTTTTCAAAAAAACCGAAAGCCGCTTGCCGCATTAGCTTTATCGGTAAACAGTTCCGCTTTAACCGCAATAGGAAATGATTTTGGCTTTCAGGAGGTATTTAGCCGGCAAATTAGCGCTCTGGCAAAACCCGGCGATATTGCTTTTGGAATCTCTACTTCAGGAAATTCTCCAAATGTTCTCTATGGCTTCAAGGCGGCAAAAGAACGCAATGCCGGCACCGTTGCGTTTTTAGGAAAAGACGGCGGCAAGATCGCAAGCCAAGTCGATATACCTTTGGTGATTTCAGTAGAACAAACCCCGCGCATTCAAGAAATTCATATTTTAGCCGGCCATATTATTTGTGAATTAATCGAGGCATCTCTTTAAAAAAAATGGTTAAAAAACAAAGCATAAGCTCATTAAAAAAAATTGTTTCTATCCTGAAACAAAAAGGCAAAACAATAGTTTTTACTAACGGTTGTTTCGACCTAATTCATCCCGGCCATATCAAAATAATAAAAGAGGCCAAAAAAAAAGGCGATGTTTTAATCGTCGGCTTAAATTCGGATAAATCTGTAAAAAAAATTAAAGGAAAAACCAGGCCGCTTCTAAACCAAAAAGCAAGGGCTACGATCTTGTCAGCTATTCAATATATCGATTATCTTACGATTTTCGATCAAAAGACACCTTACCTGCTGATTAAAGCCCTAAAACCTGATATCTTAGTTAAAGGCCAAGACTGGCCTAAAGATAAAATAATTGGGCGCAAATTGGTAAAAAAAATAGTCCAAATCAAGATATCCCCGGGTTACTCAACTACAAATACAATAAAAAAAATTAAAAAACATGGATAAAAAAAACTATCTTCCTATTATCGACGCTAATTTTAACCGCTGTAAAGAAGGCTTAAGAGTAGCAGAAGATATTTTCCGTTTCGCATTAAAAGATGACCAGTTAAGAAAAAAGATAAGAAACTATCGCCATAAAATAGTCGGATTAGTCGAACCGGTTTTAATCCGGGAAGCGATAAGAGAACGCGATTCGATGCAGGATTTAGGCAAAAAATTAGATTCTCTTGAAAATAAACGGGACGGTTTATTTGATGTGTTATATCTAAACTTACAAAGAGGAAAAGAATCTTTGCGGGTTTTAGAAGAATTTTCCAAAATAACCGATAAAAAAAATACCGCTAAACTTAAAAATTTACGCTATAGAATCTATGACCTTGAAAAAGAAATTATCCTCAAATGGCCTTCTTTATCTGATACTCGACACACAGATAGCAGATAGCAGCAATAGAAATATCCTGAGCTTAGCCAATGAACTTTCTAAGACTTCGCTGGATTTAATTCAATTAAGGGCCAAAAACACTAATGACTCTGATTTTCTAAGCTTAGCCAAAAGGCTTTCTTGCTTGTTTAAAAAAACTAAAAAATATTTTATTATTAACGACCGGGCCGATATCGCTTCCCTGGCAGATGCCGACGGCCTGCACCTCGGCCAATACGATATCCCTTTAAATGAGGCAAAAAAAATAATTGGAGAAAGGAAAACTTTCGGAAAAACTATTCACTCTTTAAAAGAATTAATCAATACCGACCAAAACAGGATTGATTACCTGGGAGTAGGCCCGTTTTTTGCTTCAAAAACTAAAAAAAATAATCGAAAACCTTTAAAGAAAAATGAAATAAAACAAATAACCGCCAAATCCAAAAAAGTAATATTTGCTATTGGGGGAATAACTAGATATAATATAGATTCTGTTTTAAAGCACGGTATAAAAAATGTAGCAGTTTCTTCCGCAGTTTTATTATCGTCTAATCCTTATCAAGAAATAGAGGAAATTAAAAAATGTTTAAAAAAAGCTTCTTAAAAAATATTGCAAAAAAAGAGAAAGTAAGCCTGTCTTTTTTGGAAAAACAGCTAAAAGACAAGAAAGCCGTAATCCCCTTAAACAACCAAAAAGAACTCAAAAATCCGGTAGTAATCGGAGACGGCTTTAAGGTAAAAATCAATACAAATATCGGCATTTCCTCAGAAAAACCTGATATTTCTGGCGAAATAAAGAAACTAAAAGAAGCCATACGTTGTGGCAGCGATACGGTTATGGACTTAAGTATCGGCAAAAACCCTTCGCTTTTACGTAAACAAATTATAAAAAAATCAATAATACCTCTGGGTACCGTACCGATTTATGAAGCGGCGGTAAACGCGGAGAAAAAAAATGGTTCTTTTGAACAGATGCCGTTTGATTGCATTTGGGAGACCTTAAAAAAACAAGCTCAAGAGGGAGTAGATTTTTTTACTATTCATTCAGGAA
>JAIPHC010000048.1 GCA_021735405.1 Candidatus Omnitrophota bacterium
CCTGAAGCGATAGCTACAATATCAGAAACAACCGAAGAAGAAGTCGGCGTGCCTCCGGCCCCTTCTCCAAAAAAGAGCAATTCGCCGGCCGGATGAGTATATAAGGTTACCGCATTATAAGCAAGAGGGATTCCTGATAAAGGATGGCTCAAAGGCACAAGTACCGGGTGGACACGTAAATCCAAAGATTTTTTCTGACGTATTGCAATCGCTAATAATTTAACCCGGTAATTTAGGTCTTTTGCATATAAGATATCCAATAAAGATACCTTTGTAATGCCTTCGGTATAAACTCTTGAAAGCTTGGGCCAAACTCCATAACATAGGTAACTCAAAATACAAAGCTTATGCAGAGTATCGCCTCCTTCTACATCAAAAGACGGATCTTGTTCGGCTAACCCTTTATCCTGAGCCTGGCTTAAAGCTTTTTTAAAACTAATATTTTCCTTTTCCATTTTATGAAGTATATAGTTGGCTGTTCCGTTTAAAATCCCGAAAATCTTATTAACCTGACAGCCAACCAAACCTTCTGATACGCTTTTTATAATTGGAATAGCGCCGCAGACAGAAGCCTCAAACCCTACCGATACATTATTTTTTGCTGCTAAATTAAAAATAGCTTTGCCATTTTTAGCTAAAAGGGCTTTATTAGCCGTAACTACATCTTTTCTATTCTTTAACGAATCCTTAACTAAGGCATAAGCCGGGCCTATCCCCCCGATTAATTCAACAACTATATCAATATCGGAATCATTAATAATTTCATAAGGGTCGGTAGTAAAGGGCAGAGAAAACTTTTTTGCGACCCTTTCTTTAGCCCGATTAACATCGCAGACTTTTGTAATTTTGATATTTAAAGAAGTGCGCCTGGTAATCAAAGAAGAGTTTTTCTTAAAAGTGCGCAAAACTCCCTGGCCGACTGTGCCTAAACCGATTAAACCGACTTTTTTAATCATTTGTTTATCTCTTTCCTTATAAAATCCCCGATTTTTCTTATCAAAGCTTCATCAGAATCTTTAAACTGAATATGAGTTTCATAAATTAAGCCTTTTACTTTTTCTTGAGAATTTACTACTTGGCCGGTAAGTTCCAATTTATCAGGAATAAAGGGAAAACGTATAGTCATAACCAAAGTTGTCCCCGGTTCAATTTTTTTATTCGCGGTAAACAACAATCCCCCTTGGCCGACATCCTTGGTTTGGCTAAGATCAAACGAAGAAGAAGGGTCCTTAGCCCGGTAGCTTACAATAAAATTAGCGTTAAGGCGGGGGTATTTTCTTCTTTCTGGGCCATTATATTTTTCCATGCTACCTCCTAGGCTCTTTCTAAAAATAACACTAAACCATCGGGAGAGTGGGATTCGAACCCACGACCCCTTGCACCCCATGCAAGTGCGCTAAGCCAAACTGCGCCACCTCCCGATTGTCGTGAATCTCTCAAGGACTAAGCCTCATTGAATTCTATCACGCTTTAAAAAGGCTATCAAGACAATTCCACCTCGTAGGTGGGAATTTTTATCTTACTTCAAAAGAAAATTCTTTAATTAGGCCTTGCGGGGTATAAATTTTTATTTTATATTTACCTAAAGGGTCTCCTCGCTCCAGGCCCCAGGTATTATAAATAATCCCTTCTTTTAAACTAGAAGACCTTTCCGTAATTGCTTTTCTGCCGCCGCTGCTTATTTTGGTTTCACCGGTAACAGTCAAATTTTTAGGTTTCTCGGGAAAAACAAAAACTTCCCGCCAACGCAGATCTTTATCTGCTTCTTTAGTTACAATAATCCAGCCAAAATTCACACCATCTTTTAAAGCTATCGATCTGGTTTCTTTAATTTTAGGAATATCGCCCCGGTAGCCTGTCACTATTCCAAATTTTTCCCCTAAAACTGTTACCTGGGGGCAAATAAATGATTTTATTTTCTCAGAAATAAAATCATTTTTAAAACTAACGAATCCTAACAAAACAATAAACACTATAATTACAATTATTAATCTTTTAAATTTCATTTAATTACCTAAATATTAATTAGTTTATTTTTTCTCTTTTTGCCGGCCGGCTCATCAAATCGGTAACCGCCCGATAGGCTGATTTATTCTTATATAATACCTTATATACTTGTTCAACAATCGGCATATTAACTTCTAACTCTTTAGTCATCTTATAGGCTGATTTTACAGTCTCGACTCCTTCGGCAACCATATCCATCTTTTCAATAATGTTTTTAAGATTTTTGCCTTTGCCTATAAATTCTCCGACTGTCCTGTTGCGTGAATAGGGAGAAAAACAAGTAGTTATCAAATCTCCCAGGCCGCTAATTCCCCAAAAGGTTTGCGGTTGAGCTCCCAGCTTTTCACCAATCCGCGCAATTTCAACCAAACCCCGGGTAACCAAAGCAGATTTGGTGTTTGTGCCAAAGCCCAATCCATCGGAAATTCCGCAAGCCAGAGCAATTATGTTTTTTAACGCTCCTGCCAGCTCAACCCCTGTAACGTCATTATGCAAATAAATCCTGAAAGTTTGGCTGTTAAATAACTCTTGCAGTTTTTTCCCTACCGGCTCTTCTTCAGAAGCTATAACCGCTGTGGTAGGAATACCTTTTGCCACTTCTTTAGCTATAGTAGGCCCGGATAAAACCCCAATATGGCTTGCATCCAGTTCTTTTTCTATAATTTCTGAAACTCTTTTTAGAGATTTTACTTCAATTCCTTTGCTTACGCTTACAAATATTTTATCTTCAAGGTTGACTCCCTGGCGGGCAACTTTTTTTAAAACCTTTCTGATAAATTTAACCGGGATAGCAATTAAAATTATTTCTTCATCTAAAGCTTTTTTTAAAGAAGTTTCTACAGACAAAAGAGAAGGAAATTTTACATTTTTTAAAAAAAGTTCGTTTTTCCTTCTTTTTTTCATTTGGAGATTATGTTCTTTGAATACACTATGCAACTTTACCTCAACCCCCTTCTTAGACAAATAAACCGCCAGAGTTGTCCCCCAGCTTCCAGCGCCGATTATAGATATTTTTTCCTTCATTAGTTTAATTAATTAGTTAATTGCCTACTCACCAATTAACCACTCACCAAAAGCAAGCGGGCGAGCGGAGTCGAACCGCCATATCTGGCTTGGAAGGCCAGTGTTCTGCCATTGAACTACGCCCGCGGAAAATGAAATTATTTAGCAAATACCTTAATTTTCAGCGGCACTGAGCCGAATTACTCGGCGAAGTGCCTTAACACCTAAACAATACCTCTCACCCATATCACTTTAACGCTAATGGGTTCGAGGTTATTTCTCTTAAGATATTACCAAGAGAAATAATGGGCAGGGGAGGATTCGAACCTCCGAAGCGCAAGCGCAACAGATTTACAGTCTGTCCCCTTTGGCCACTCGGGAACCTGCCCGGAAATAAGCCGGCGAGAGGAATCGAACCTCCAACATCCTCATTACAAGTGAGGTGCTCTGCCAGATTGAGCTACGCCGGCATAACCGCAGATATCACAAAATCCAGACAATAGCACGATTACAGATTACACAAAAAAAACATAAAAACTAATTTATTACATCTGTGTTTTCTGTAAAACTGTTACTACCTTCATTCTGTGTGATCTGTGATTCTTTTAATCGCCTGCGGCAAATAATCAATTAAATCAGAAGCTATCACGCAACTCTGGGTTTTTTCTCCAGCTGCTAAATCTCCAGCTAAACCATGGAGATACGCTCCTAACTTTGCCGCTTTATAGGTATCGATACCTTGAGCTATCAAGCCGGCTACCACCCCGCTTAACACATCACCGGCTCCTGCAGTAGCCATAGCCGGATTACCGGTATCATTTTCAAAGATCGCCTTGCCGTCGGTTACCAGACTCTTGTGCCCTTTAAGAATAAGGTTAAGATTATATCTAAGAGCAAACTTTTTAGCAAGTTCTTTTCTTTTATTTTTGATTTCACTAACCTCTTTTTTCACAAGCCGGGAAAATTCTCCTAAATGCGGTGTTAATACAATATTTTGATTACTCCTTTCATCTAATATTTTCAAATTCAAAGCAAGGCTGTTTAAGCCGTCTGCGTCTACCACCATTGGCTTATCTATTTTTTTGATTATTTTTAAAATTAATTTTTTTGTATCCGGCGCCATCCCGGCTCCCGGGCCAACAACTATCACCTTAACCTTATCTAATTTATTTATTAAATCAAAGCCCTTAACTGACAAACAACCCTTCTTATCGGGCAAAGGGGCGCTCATTTCTTCTGTTAATTTTATTTCAAAGATTTCATGCAAGCTTTTCGGAACAGCCGCTTTTACCAGGCCGGCGCCGGCACGCAGAGCCGCCTGAGCGCAAAGGCAAACCGCTCCGGTCAATCCGGGAGATCCGCCCACAACAAGAACATACCCATAACTTCCTTTATGAGTATCAGGTTTTCTTTTGAGCAACTGCGCAAGCGACTGCATAATCTTCAATATGGGTTATGGAAAGAATCACGCTAAGGTTTTTTCCTTTTTTTAAATTACAATATGGAGCTCCGTTACCTCTATTCAATATAACAATATCCCGAAAACTTAAAGGAATACTTTTTGAAATCGCTTTTATCACCGCCTCTTTCGCCGCGAATCTAGCCGCTAACCTTTGATGATAAATTTTTCCTTTACTAATTCCTTCCAATTCTTCAGAATTAAATATCCTCTCGGTAAAACCAGACCCCCATCTGCCAATGGCTTTTTTAATCTTATCTATCTTTACCATATCTATTCCAATACCTAAAATCATAATATATAATAATTTGAATTATTAACTATTTAAAAGTGAAATCATCTCTTTAACCGCAGAAACTAATCCCACAAAAACAGACTCGCAGATTATAGAGTGGCCAATATTGAACTCTTGAATTTCATCTATTTTTATTATCTTTTTTATATTTTCATAATCCAAACCATGTCCGGCGGCCACAAAAAAACCTTTTTCTTTTGCAAATACAGCTGCTTTCTTAATCCTCTCTAATTCTTTTTCTTGAACAGCCTTTGATGAGTCCTGGGAAAATTTACCGGTATTGATTTCGACTATATCCGCCTCTAACTCTTTGGCGGCTTTTATCTGGTTTTTTACCGGATCAATAAATAAACTTACCTTAATATTTTTCTTTTTCAGTTTGCCGATTGCGCTCTTAACTTTTTTATGGTTCTTTATTAAATCTATGCCGCCTTCGGTAGTAAGTTCTTTTCTGTTTTCGGGAACTAAAGTTGCTTGATCCGGTTTAAGCTCTCCTGCAATAGCTACTATGCTTGCTGCGGTTGACATCTCAAGGTTAAAAGGCACCTTAATCAAGTCTTTAATTAAAAAAACATCTTCTTTTTGAATATGCCTGCGGTCTTTCCGCAGATGGGCAACTATTGAATCACAACCTGCTTTTTGAGCTAATAACGCGGCTGTAGCCGGGTCGGGGTAACGGGTAAAACGAGCCTGGCGCAATGTAGCAACATGATCGATATTTACACCTAATTTAATCTTTCTCATCATCTGTCTCCACCCTTAAATTTGAATACCTTGGGTAATCCCCCCGCCGACATAGCACCAAACTATTACTGCTATCACTAAAGCAATCAGCTTAAGCCAAAAATTATAAGTAATAGCTTTTTTGAGATCAATTTTTTTCATCCATTTTTTAACTAATTTAACCCATTCCATATAAATCTTTTACTCTGTTTTGGTTAACTGCCCTTTAAGAATAGTAAATAAATCATTGGGGCTCAAACGCCTGGTAAGCTGGCCCTCTATCGCCAAAGAAATTATTCCTGTTT
>JAIPHC010000007.1 GCA_021735405.1 Candidatus Omnitrophota bacterium
ATGAAGGCGTTAGATTGAAAGGCCGTTGCTACATTCCTTCTGAAGCTAAAAAAACCAGGCCTAAAAAAGGCTCTAAAAAGAAATAGCGTCGTATCGGCTATTTAACCGAGCTTTCTTTAGTATAAACCTCAAAAACACCCTTTCTCAATTTTATCTTATATATCCGGGATTTAGCAATCCAGGTTTTTCTGCCGTCACAATAGACTAAGACAGCTTTTTTGGTTTCATGCAAAATATGGATTTGAACCCAGATATACCTTTCTTTAGGGTATAGGAGCCGGTAAAAGCTAAAATAATTCAGTTTACCTCCGGGTTTAAGGTAGCCTGTTTTTGAATTCTAGGGCTCGTATTACGGTTCTTCGGTTTACGCCTAAGCTTCTGGCGATTGCTCTCATAGGCATACCTAATAAATATAATTCCTCTGTTTTTTTGGCTAACTTTTGATATAATGGGGTTCGCTTCAAGGGTTGAATTATAATATTAATTGGGATTTCGGCTGCAGTGCGAATTGGTCGCAGGCGGGTCCGCCAGATAAGGACAGAAAGAAGTTTTTTAAAGAAGCAAGTTTTAGATGGCAGGTAATTTTGTTTAATTTATTAAAGAATCAATGTGTAATGAATTTTAGCGAGGTGGAAAAATGAACAATCGAAATAAAGATACAAAAGAAATCACAGAAGTTATTTTGAAAGCTAAAGAAAAAGCTTATTCGGAACTAAATACTGAAGCAGAATCTGAATTTGTGCGAAATGTTAAATGGCCGGTGGATTGTGTGGTTGGCCCGGGCTTAGAAGGGGCTATTGCTTGTGAAAGTAAAGTTGGTTATGTAAACGGTTCAAAAGGTTGGTTGGTTTACCGTGGTTATAATATTTTTGATCTTTGTGCTTATTCTAGCTTTGAAGAAGTTTCTTATCTTCTGCTTTACGGAAAATTACCGAATAAAAATCAATTGAGTAAATTTAAAGAAAAATTAAAAGATTATCGTAATATTCCAAAAACTATCCGGCTTTTATCTAGTTTTCCTGTTCAGGAGATGAATGCAATGGGGGCATTGCGCCTGGGAACAAATCTGATGCGGCAAGAGTGCACATTTGTTGACCGCGAAGAATACAAACCGGATGCAGAAACTACAATTAGTGCTGATGAAGATTCTATCCCGATGGAAACTAGACCAATAGGGGAAAAAAAGGCTATTTATTCTTTAAAACAAGCCGAAGGGATTACGAGACCAAGTGGCGTTAGCAAAGAGTTGCATATGCCAGTAGGTTTTGAATCAGCCCTTCATCTTATTTCTGGTATCCCGACAATTGCCGGAGCTGTAGCTCGCCTGAGAGCCGGCGAATTACCACTTAATCCTGACCCAGAACTTAGCCACGCTGCGAATTTAATTTATATGTTAACTGGGCGCAGGCCGACTGCAGTTGAGGAAAGGATAATGGATATATCTCTTATTCTTCATGCTGACCATGGCATGAATGCATCTACCTTTGCCACTATGGTAGTAGCTTCTACTTTGTCGGATCTTTATTTTGCAGTTGGTTCTGGAATCGCTGCGCTTAATGGTTCTTTGCATGGGGGAGCTAATGAACGAGTTGTTAGAATGCTTTCTGAGATTGGTGATTCTAAAAACGTTAAAAAATGGTATAAGAAAAAAACTGCCAAGAAAGAAAAGATTAGTGGATTTGGCCATAGGGTTTATAAGGCCTATGACCCAAGAGCCAGAGTTTTAGGGCCCCTCGCGCATTTTTTAGCTAAATCTAAAAACGATAAAAATATTAGCAATTTATTTAAAGTAGCACAAAAATTAGAAAAAGAAGTCGTTTCTGCTCTGGGTGAAAAAAAGAAAATTTTTCCGAATGTTGATTTTTATTCCGGTATTGTCTACTCATGTTTGGATATACCAGCCGAACTTTTTACTCCAATTTTTGCAGTTAGCCGGGTTTCTGGCTGGACTGCAAGAGCGTTAGAGTATCTCAAAAATAATCGTATTTTTCGGCCCAGAGCTGTTTATTCCGGGCCTTTAGAAGAAGAATATGTCCCGATTAATAAGCGTGGATAATTTTCTTGACTTACTTTTTAGAAAAACTTATAATTAAAAAGCTTCAATAAAATCAAAATATAGCAGAGTTATTGCTTAAGATAAAAAGGGGGGCTAATGGTTGAGAAGACTTTCAGAATCATTTCTAATTCGAAAATGCATCTTACTGCTGATTTAATTTCCGAAGCACTTTTGAACTATTTCACGCTTGATCCCACAAAATCTGATGTAGTTTTTGGGGTGCTCGAAGAAGAAAATAAAAGCAAAAGAACAAAAGATTATAAGGTAAGCCTTAAAGCTTAAAATAATTCAACGGTTTTTGTCAATGAATCTTACCTCTTTTTATTGTTTCCGGTACATTTTTAATAGCTAAAAGCAAAAAGGAGGAACTGAATGAAAAAAATGGTCCTCGCCTTTATTGTCGGATTAGCATTCTTTTCATCTAATCTTAACGCTCAATCAGAGAACAATAAATATTTAAAAAATACACTTGATTTAATTGCCGACAAGACTCTTGAGGCCTATAATTCTCAAGACTATATAGGTTTTTTTAAATACTACACCAATAGCTTAAGTCAATTAAAAACAAAGAAGTATTTTGATAATTTATTTGTTTCGGTATATAAGAATAGTTTCGGTGATATAGTTTCGAAAGAATTAGTTGATGGCAAGAGCTCTTTTAATTCAGATTACCCCAGACTCGTCTATAAAGCGAAATGCGCAAAGCATAATAATGTATTGATTCAAATAAATTTTCAGGAGGAATCCGGAAATTATAGAATTAATCGAATCACTTTTGACCGCAAGCCGCAAGGTGAAAATTATTGATTATAAAATTATTAATTATCTAAAGGCTGCGCCCGTAGATCAATTGGATAGATCGTTTGGCTACGGACCAGAAGGTTGCAGGTTCGACTCCTGCCGGGCGCATATTGTTCTCAATTTCAATAATTAGTTTTGTTAAGTAAGTTTTATTTCGGCTGGGAGTTTTCGTCGGAACAAATGAAATCAGTTTAGGTTCGCATGGAGCTTTGGCTTCGCCAAAGATTTGTTTCGACTCCTGCCGGGCGCATGTATTTAGTCCTAAGTCCTAGGTCCTAAGTCCTAAGTCATAGGTTATAAGTTATAAGTCACAAGTTATCAGTTGGGAATTGTTTTTAAGCAGGAGGTTTTTATGAAGGTTATAGTTCTTTATTATTCGCGAGGCGGGACCACTAAAAGAGTAGCAGAATTATTGGCTGATTTTATTAAAGAAGAAAAAGTTGATGTAGATATAGCAGATAGTGAAAATTTTCAAGTGGATAAGCTGCTTGATTATGACGGGATAATTATCGGTTCGCCTACTTATTATGGTACTTTGGCAGCTTCGGTAAAGAATCTTTTTGATCAAAGTGTAGCTTTTCATGGAAAATTAGACGGTAAGGTGGGAGCAGCATTTTCAACTTCAGCAAATTTAGCTGGCGGCAACGAAACAACGACCTTAAGTATTTTGGAAGCTATGCTTATTCATGGTATGGTTATCCAGGGTGACTTTAAAGGTGACCATTATGGTTCTGTGGCTGTTGCTAAGGTTGATTATCGAACTGAGCAAAATTGTAAGAGGCAGGCGCAAAGATTTGTGGCTTTATTAAATAGCATAAAAAGCTGAAATGATAGTTGTTTTGATAACTGCGCCGAAAAAAGATGCTAAAAAAATTGCCAAAAAGCTTTTAAATAAACGTCTTTGTGGCTGCGTTAATATTATTGATTCAGTTGAATCGTTGTTTCTCTGGCATGGTAAAATTGACAGAGAAAAAGAATCTCTTTTGATTGTTAAAACCGTAGATAGCCTGTTTGGGAAACTGGAAGAAGAGATTTTAAGAATTCATCCTTATGATGTCCCGGAAATAATCAGTTTTAAATTAAACAATGTTAGTAAACCATATGCTGGTTGGTTCAAAGAAGAATTGGGTAGTTGTTGACAATGTTAACTGATTTGTTAGTTAAATTAGAAGAATTGTTTAGAGCTTCTCCCTTTCTTGGCTTAGGGGCTAGTTTTTTAGCTGGAATTTTAATTAGTTTTTCTCCCTGTAGCTATCCTTTGATCGCAGTTACTTTAGGAGTAATCGGTGTTGCTTCTTTACGGTCTCGAATCAAGAGTTTTTTTCTTAGCCTTCTTTTTGTCTCAGGAATTATTGTTGTTTATGTGGTTTTTGGAGTGGTCGCTTCTTTAGCAGGTATCTTTCTCGAAAGTCTATACCTAAATCCTTTTACTTATTTACTGCTTACAATTTTTTTTCTTATTTTTGGCTTGGCTCAGCTAGATATAATTAAGTTAAAAATACCTTATTTTCACAAAGTTTCTCCGGTCTGCAAAGAAAAGAACAAGCTATCCATATTTTTATTCGGTGTATTATCCGGGTTAGCGATAATACCATGTAATTTCCCGGTTTTAGGAGCAATTTTTAGCTTAATTTCTCTTAAACAAGATCTTGTTTATGGTTTTTTCTCTTTATTGTTGTTTTCGCTGGGGTATGGCATGATTTTTCTTATATTGGGGGTATTTGCAACTTTAATTCGAAGATTGCCTAAATATAATATGGGATTTCAAATTTTTAGAAAAATTCTCGGGGTTTTTCTGATTCTAATCGGGTTATTTTTTCTAAGTAAAACTATACTTTTGTTTCGATTAGCATGATAAAAAAGAATGTTTGGTTATTTATGGTATTGTTATCTATAAACTTAGCTAGCGCTAAAGCTGATAGCTTGTTTGATCTTGAGAGAAACCCGGTTAGCTATCAAGAAATCATCGCTTCGCCTCAAACGATTCTTTTTGTTTGGACCAGTTGGTGCCCTTATTGCCGCCGACAACTAAAAAAAGCATCCCAATATTGCTCTGATCAAAATATTGAAATTATTTTAGTAAATAGTGGAGAAAAAAGATCGGTAGTAGAGGGATTTGCGGAAAATCAAGAGTTTTCAGAATGTATGAATAAAAGCATAATTTTAGATAGAGAATCAATGATTGCCAGAAAGTTTTCTGTATTGGGGTTTCCTACTTTTATTTTTTTAAAAAACGGAAAGTATCTGACAAGGTCTCATTATTTAAATCAGGATTTAATTGATAAGATATATTAGCTTCCTAAATCCAAGTTTAGATTGACACCACATTTTTTTTGTGATATTTTACCCACCGTATTAGAAAAATACACAAACAAAGGGTTGGAAAAAGTGAAAAAACAAAAAATAATTGGCGTAGTTGGTTTAGGCACGATGGGTGCGGCTTGTGCAAAAAATATTGCTGATTTTAGTAACTATAAAATCTTAGCCTATGATAAAAATAAGAACAAACAGCCTTCTAAGACAAACACGGCAAAAAATATTAAAGAGCTGATCAGAAAATCTCAACTACTTTTTTTAGCCATAAAACCTCAGGACTTAGATGCTTTTTTGATAAAAAACAGGGATATTATTTTGGCCGTTAAGCCTTTATTAATCAGTATTTTAGCCGGAGTTTCGCTTAAAAGTATTGAAAAGGCCTTGCCGGGTATAAAAGTTATTAGAGTGATGCCTAATCTTGCGGTGCAAACCAGAGAGGCGGTAAGCTTTATCGCGGCTGGAAAATTTGTTAAAGAAAAAGAATTAAAAGAAGTAAAAGGTATATTTTCATTGCTGGGAGGTGTCTTTGAAAGCAGTGAGAAAAATATGGATAAAATTACTGCGCTTTCCGGAAGCGGGCCGGGCTTTATATATTATTTCATGAGGTCTTTTTATAGTACCGCTATAAAAATGGGATTTAATAAAAAAGAAGCAAGAAGAATTGTAGCTCAAACTTTTCAGGGAGCATCTAAACTGGCGTCAGAGTCTGACCAGGATTTTTCTAAACTTGTTAAAAATGTTGCTTCGCGCGGGGGAACGACGGAGGCAGGTATTTCTTTTTTCGATAAAAAGCAACTTTCGCAAAATATATCTAAAGGTATTTTTGCTGCCTATGAAAGGGCGAAAAAAATATCTTTAGGTTCAAAAAAGGAGAAAAAGTGAAAAGATTAGGAGTTATTGGCGGAACTGGAATCTATGATTTAAAAGGATTTAAAAAAAAAGAAGAGCTGGAAGTAGTTACACCCTTTGGCCGGCCATCGGCGAAATATATTTTAAGCGAGTTTGCTGGCAAAGAAGTCGTTTTTTTACCCCGGCACGGTTTAAATCATGAAATCAACCCGTCATTAATAAACTATCAAGCAAACATATACGGGATGAAAAAGTTAAATGTTTCTAAAATTTTATCTGTTTCTGCATGCGGATCTCTTAAAGAGGAACTCAAGCCCCTTGATCTTGTAATTCCAGACCAGTTTATCGATCGGACCTTTATGAGAAAAAATAGTTTTTTTGAAAAAGGAGTGGTGGCGCATATTGCTTTGGCTCATCCGATATGTAATAAGGCGGCAAAAACTCTACAAGAGGCGGTAAAATCAGCCGGGCTGCAGAGCCGCTTTGGCGGTGTTTATCTAAACATGGAGGGCCCTCAATTTTCGACTAAAGCCGAATCAAATCTTTATCGAAGCTGGGGAGCCGATATTATCGGTATGACTAATTTTAGCGAAGCCAGGCTTGCCCGAGAAGCTGAGATTTGTTATGCAAGCTTATCGGCAGTTACAGATTTTGATTGTTGGCATCCCGACTTTGGTGAGGTTAGTATTGAAGTTATTATAAAATACCTGCAAAAAAATTCTCTAAATTCTAAAAAGGTTATCAAAGAGTTTGTGGCATTAGAAGACCCCAACGAAAGCTGTGGCTGCCATCAAGCTCTAAAAAATGCTATAGTCACAAAACCAGAAGCTATTCCAAATCCGGCGAAGGAAAAGCTTAATATCTTAATCAAAAAATATATAAAATGAGTATTGTCGTTGTTGGCTCTGTTGGTTTGGATTCAGTAAAAACTCCGTTTGGGGTTGCAAAAAAAGTGTTGGGCGGTTCAGCCAGTTATTTTTCTTATGCAGCTAGTTTGTTTTCACAAGTTAATTTAATTGCAACTATTGGAGATGATTTTCCCAAAAAATATATAAAATTATTTAATCAAAGAAGTATAATGCTCGATGGACTTACCCAAACCGCTGGTAAAACATTTAGCTGGTCCGGAGAGTATGGTTGGGATATGGCTGACCCGAGAACAATTTCAACAAAATTAGGAGTATTTGCTGATTTTCGTCCTAAAATGCCGGTTCAATATGAAAAAAGTAAATATATATTTTTGGCTAATATCGATCCAGAATTACAAAAGAGCATACTCAAACAGGTTAAAGCAAAAAAATCAAAAATTATTGGCTGCGATACAATGGATTTTTGGATTGAGAATAAGAGAAAAGAGTTGCTGGATTTATTAAAAGATATTGATATATTTTTTATCAATGAGTCTGAAGCCCGTCAATTAACCCAGGAACCAAATTTACTCAAAGCAGCTCGGGCTATATTAAAGTTTGGACCTAAAAAAATATTTATAAAACGTGGCGAGCATGGAGTTTTACTGGTCTCGGGCAGGCATCTATTTACCGCGCCGGCTTATTTAATGGAATCGGTGGTTGACCCTACAGGCGCCGGCGATACTTTTGCCGGGGGAGTTATGGGTTATTTGGCGATGACCAAAGGTAAAACTATTGATACTTTAAGGAAGGCCGCTATTTATGGCACAATGATGGCAACTTTTGCAGTTGAAGATTTCAGTTTGGGAAGTTTAAAAAAAGCTACTCTGGTTAAAGTAAGAAAAAAAATAAAAAAGTTTAAAAAACTGGTTTTATTTTAATATGAAATATAAAGATACTTTAAATTTACCTAAAACCTCTTTTCCTATGCGGGCGCATTTGGCTAAGCGTGAACCGGAGAGAACCAAGGCTTGGCAAAATTTCAATATTTATAATCATCTGCGTAAAAAAAGATTAGGAAAAAATAAGTACATTCTCCATGATGGCCCGCCTTACGCTAACGGCCCAATTCATATCGGGCACGCTTTAAATAAAATTTTAAAAGATATAATTATAAAATTTAAGTTTTTAGATGGATTTGATTGTCCTTTTGTAGTGGGGTGGGATTGTCATGGACTTCCGGTTGAGCACCAACTATTTAAAGAAATTAAACAAACTAAACATGATGTTGACATTGTTGAGTTTCGCAAGAAAGCCTATGCTTATGCAAAAAAGTTTGTTAAGCTACAGATTGAAGATTTTAAACGGCTGGGTATTTTTGCTGACTGGCAAAATCCTTATCTTACCTTTAATCCCGAGTATGAATACTTGGTAATGAAGTTGCTTGAAGAGCTAAGCAGAGATGGTTATATCTATCGCGGGAGAAAGCCGGTTAATTGGTGTTCAACTTGCGAAACCGCTTTAGCAGAAGCAGAGGTTGAATACAAGGATAAAAAATCCGAATCTATATATTTCCTTTTTAAAGCCCAAAGCCTAAATCAAAAAATTTCTGGAATTTTAGAAAAAGAAGTTTTTTTTTGTGTTTGGACAACAACTCCCTGGACTGTTGTTTCAAATGTAGCAGTTGCAGTTAAACCGACTCTTGCCTATAATTTAGTATCTTATCAAGACAAATATATTATTATTGCTCAAGACTTACAGGAGAGTTTGGAAGCAAAATTAGATTGTAAGTTAAAAGTCATTAAAACCATCCCCGGTAAAGATTTTGAAGGGGTTAGATTGACTCATCCTTTTATTGAGCGATTTTCTTCGGTTGTCTTAGCAGATTTTATTTCTTCGGAGGAAGGGACAGGTTGTGTGCATATTGCTCCCGGCCATGGCCAGGAAGATTTTTCTCTGCAAAAAAAATATAATTTAGAAATTATCATGCCGGTAGCCGAAGACGGAAGATTCATCCAGCCAGAGGAATTTAAAGGCAAGAATGTTTATCAAGCAAACGAATTAGTGATAAATAAATTAAAGGAAAAAGAAAGACTGGTTTGGCATGAACCTATTAGCCACTCTTATCCACATTGCTGGCGTTGCAAGAAGCCCATCATTTTTCGAGCCACCTATCAATGGTTTTTTAACGTTGATTATAATGGTTTACGCAAAAAGCTTCTCGATAAGATAGAACAGGTGAATTGGATTCCCGCTAATGGCCGGGAAAGGATGCAGTCAATGATTCGGTTGAGGCCTGATTGGTGCCTTTCTCGTCAGCGCCTCTGGGGCGCACCAATACCGGCTTTAAAATGTAAGTCTTGTCAGAAGGTTTTTCTTGACCCGAAAGTTATTTCAAAAACTGCGGATGTATTTAAAGAAAAAGGCAGTAATTCTTGGTTTTCTGATTCTTTAGAAGATTTTTTGCCGGAAGGTTTTAGCTGTTCTGGTTGTGGAGCTAAAGAATTTGATAAAGAATTTGATATTTTAGATGTCTGGTTCGAATCGGGAGCGAGTTTTAAAGCTGTTTTAGAAAATCGGAAACAGTTGCATTGTCCTGCTGATTTGTATCTAGAGGGAAGTGACCAACACCGGGGTTGGTTTCAAGTGTCTTTAATACCGGCGGTAGCAGCGGAGTCTCTATCTCCGTTTAAGTCAATCTTGACTCATGGTTTTGTGGTTGACCAAGACGGCAAGAAGATGTCGAAATCCTTAGGTAATGTTATCGCGCCTCAAGATATTTCTAAAAAATACGGCGCAGAAATTTTACGTCTTTGGACCGCTTATTCAGACTACCGTGAAGATGTAAAAATTTCAGAAGACATCATCAAACAATTGTCTGACCTTTACCGCAAAATTCGTAACACAATCCGCTATATCCTTGGCAATATTTGTGATTTCGATCCTAAAGATCATAAAATTAATTTTTCTCAATTAACAGAGCTCGATAGATATATGCTTTCAAAGACAATGTTGTTTTTTAAAGAAACCCGCAGTTTATATAACTCTTATAGTTTCTATAAGGTTTGCCAAGCTATCTTTAGTTTCTGCAATCAGCTTTTAAGTTCTTTTTATCTTGACATTTTAAAAGACCGCTTGTATACTCATGCACCTGATTCTCAGACTCGGCGTTCAGCCCAATTCGTTCTTTCAAAAATTTTGCTTATACTATTAAAATTAATTTCGCCAATACTTTCGTTTACAGCAGAAGAAGCTTATAGCTGTTGGGAAATAAAAGGCAAAGACCCTTCTGTATTTACTTCAGAATTCAAAGGTTTATACGAAGAAGGCTGTATCGACCAAAAGCTTCTTAATAAATGGGAAAAACTAATATTTTTGCGTCAAAAGGTTTTAAAAGAGATCGAAACGAAAAGGGAAGATAACTATATTGGAAGCTCCTTGCAGGCTCATGTTATATTATCTTTTGATAAAAAAGAAGTGAAGTTTTACCGTCAAAACAAGGAAAATCTAAAAGAAATATTTATTGTTTCAAAAGTCACTATCAACGAGGGTGAATTTAACATTGAAGTAAAGAAAGCAGAAGGCCAAAAGTGTATTCGTTGTTGGAATTGGAGAGAAGACGTCGGAGAAGATAAAGAATTTTCACAAATATGTACAAAGTGCGTTAAAGCAATTAAGGAGGCAGGTTATGAAAAAGAAGGGTAGTCAATCTAAGAAGGCAACTAAAAAAAAGCGCAGCACAACAAAAAAGGCAACTGTTAAGAAAAAAACCACTAAGAAAAAATCCGGGAAAAAGAAAAAAAGGTTTTTAAAGAAAGAATTAAATGCTTATCGGGAAAAGTTATTAGATTTAAAAGATGATTTAATGAAGCAAATCCAAGAGATTTCCGATGAATCTTTACGTAAATCACAGCAGGAAGCATCCGGAGACATTTCTGCCTACAGCCTGCATTTGGCAGATCGGGCTTCTGATAGCTACGAACGGGATTTTAACCTGGGATTAGTTTCTTCAGAAAGAAGGATAGTTATGGAAATCGATGAAGCTTTAAAAAGAATCGATGAGAATCAGTATGGCTTTTGTCAAATGTGTAAAAAACCGATTGCAAAAAGAAGGTTAGAAGCTATACCTTATGCCCGATATGGAACAAAATGCCAGCAAAAAATTGAAAAAGAACAAGAAAGATAAGCTAAAATTTTTATTAACTCCTTCTATTGCTCTTTTTATCATTGGTTTAGACCTTTGGATAAAAACCTATCTGCGCCTTAATTTTTCCTTTCAATCTTTTCCTTTAATCGATAATTTAGTTTATATCACGGTTGTGTTTAATACCGGTATGGCTTTTGGTTTTTTTCCGGGTAAAACTAATTTATTGATTTATCTGACCCTAATTTTAATTCTGGCATTTTTATTTGTTTTTAAAAAAGAGCAAAAGAAAAAAATAACTTTTTTGATCGCAACCGGCCTTATTTTTGGAGGCGCTGTCTCTAATCTCATTGACCGCCTCATGCTGGGCGCTGTGATTGACTATATTGATTTGAGGTTTTGGCCGGTCTTTAATTTATCCGATTCTTGCATTACTATCGGCGCAGTTCTTTTAATCATAGATTCTTTGCGAAAAAAAATAGATGAAAAAAGTATTTAAAGCCAGTTTCGACGAGGGTAAAATCCGTCTTGATAAATTTTTATCTTGCCAGCTTGCAGATATTTCCCGCTCAAAAATATCTTTTTTAATCAAAGAGGGATTAGTCAAGGTAAATCAGCATTCTAAAAAAGGGAGCTATTTGCTTTCTTCCGGAGATCAGATTGAGGTCGAAATACCCAAAAACAATAAGAGGTTAAAGCCATATAAAAAACCGGTTTCAGTAATTTGGGAAGATAAAGATCTTTTGGCAGTATATAAGCCCCAGGGTTTAGTTGTCCACCCTCACGGACGAAATAGGGATAAAACCTTAGTTAATGTATTGTTGTATATGAAAAAACAGCTTTCCGGCCTAGATCCGCAAAGGCCCGGGGTTGTGCATCGCCTTGATAAGGAAACGAGCGGAGTGATGGTTTTAGCTAAAAATAATTTAGCTCATAAGATTTTGGTTGAACAATTTAAAAACCGCCAAATTAAAAAAGAGTACTATGCCTTAGCCTGGGGGCAGCCAAAAAATGATAAGTTTAAAGTCAGTCTTTCTTTACGGAGAAATAAAAAGAACCGGCTTAAGATGGAGGTTGGTTTATCCGATTCAAAAACCGCAGAGACTAATATCAAAGTGTTAAAAAGGCTAGATAATATGACACTTTTATCGGTATCTCCTAAGACTGGCCGCATGCATCAAATTAGAGTGCATTTAAGGTTTTTGGGTTATCCGATAATTGGTGATAAAAAATATGGTAAAAAAGATAATTATAAAAATCTCTTCTTGCATGCTTACCGGTTAAAGATAAAACACCCCCTAAGCGGCCGGCCATTAGAGTTTAAAGCCGAACTTCCCCAATATTTTAAAAAAATAATAGAGGAATAGCTGCTACAAAGGCCTCTCTATTGGAATTTGGGCCTATCTATGCTAAAATATTTAGTCATGTATACCATAAGGCCGATAAACTCAATAAAAGCAGAAGTAGCTATACCGGCTGATAAGTCTATTTCTCATCGGGCTGTATTCTTTTCAGCTATCGGCGGTAAAGAAGTAAAAATATATCCTTTTTTATCCAGCAATGATACCCAAGTAACCTTAGATTGTATAAAAAAACTTGGTATAGAGTATTACCGAGATAATTTTTCTCAAGAAGCAATCTATTTACAAGGCAAAGGGTTAAATTTTCCTAAAGATGAAAAAGTGGAGCTTTTTGCCGGCGAATCCGGTACTACCATTAGGATATTATCTGGTTTGCTGGTTGGGCAAAAGTTTAATTCTGTTTTTAGAGCCGGTGACTATTTGAATGAAAGGCCGATGGGCAGGATCGTCTATCCTTTAAGGGATATGGGGGCAAATATTGATGGGAATAAAATGGCCAAACAAGAAAAAGAAGATATTTATCCTCCCTTAAAGATTGAACCTGTATCTGAACTGACGGGGAAATGCCATAAGTTGAATATAGCCAGCGCTCAAGTAAAGTCAGCTCTTCTCTTGGCGGGGCTGTATGCAAAAGGCGAAACTATAGTCGAGGAGCCTTATAAATCACGCGATCATACCGAAAGAATGCTGCAGTCATTTGGAGCTGATATTAAAATAGATAAAAATAGAGTTAGTCTAAAACCCGGCGCCCAGCTTAATTTGCCCAAGGAGATATTTATTCCTTCTGATTTTTCAGCAGCTGCGTTTTTTATTGTTTTGGCGCTTATTTTAGAAAAAAGCCAGATAACTATTAAGAACGTTAATCTCAACCCAAGCCGTTGCGGCCTTCTTGCAGTTTTAAAAAGAATGAATGCTGATATAGTTATTAAAAATAAAAAGGAAAGAACCGAACCTTACGGGGATATAGTTGTAAAGAACTCAAGGCTTAGTTCAACTGTGGTTGAACCAGATGAAATAGCTGCGATGATTGATGAGGTGCCTATTTTTTGTGTGGCTGCAGCTTATGCCAAAGGCCAGACTCAAATCAAAGGATTAGGGGAGTTAAAGGTTAAAGAGACCGACCGGGTCTTTTCGATGGTTTCCAATCTTTCTCAATCCGGAGTAGATATATTGGATAGAAATAATCGCCAAGATGGCTGTCAAATTACGATAAATGGTGGCTGCAACTATAGCGGCGGAGATTTTAAAAGTTTTGGCGATCATCGTACTGCGATGAGCTTGATAATCTTTGCCTTAGCTGCAAAAAGCAAAAGTAAAATAGATGATATCAGGTGTATAGATAAATCATTCCCTGGTTTTATTAAAATAATTGAGGAATTTAAAGCGCGATGAAGATTCCTTTTTCGAATTTACCGGAAAAAATTATATTAGTTGGCCTAAATTATAAAGACCATGCTAAAGAGATGGGTATGCAAATTCCCAGTGAACCGGTTATTTTTTTAAAACCATTGTCGGCATTAATTAAATCCGGTGATAAAATTATCTATCCTGATCAAGTAAAACGCCTTGATTATGAGGCAGAGCTGGCAGTGGTTGTTAAAAAAGCGGGAAAAAATATATCAGAGAAAGAGGCAAAAGACTATATTTTGGGTTATAGCTGCCTTAATGACGTAACCGCAAGGGATTTACAAAAAAAAGATGGTCAATGGGCCAGAGCCAAATCTTTTGATACTTTTTGCCCGCTCGGGCCTTGTATCGAAACAGAGCTGAATCCTGATGGCATTAAAATTCAAAGTTATCTTAACGGGAATCTAAAACAAGACTCAAATACTTCTAATTTTATCTTCCCGGTTGATTTTCTTGTTTCTTTTGTTTCCCGGATTATGACTTTAAAGCCGGGGGATATAATTTCAACCGGCACTCCGGCCGGTATAGGGCCGATGCAAAAAGGCGATAGCGTTAAAATAGCAATAGAAGGCATCGGATCTTTAGAGAATCAAGTGGTTTAGCAAAAAGGAGGCGAAATTGAAAAGCTTAACTGAGTATCTTACTTTTAATACTGAAAAAGAAATAGATTTTATTAATATTACCAGCAAAATTGAATCACTGGTTTCTCAAAGCAAAATTAAAGAAGGGCTTTGTCTGGTTAATGCCATGCATATTACAGCTTCAGTTTTTATTAATGATGAAGAAAAAGGCCTAAAACAAGATTTTAAAGATTGGCTAGAGAAGCTTGCGCCGCGTGATTCTTCTTTGTACCGGCACAATTTAGGCGTCGAAGACAATGGCCACGCTCATTTGAAGCGAACAATCATGGGCCGGGAAGTTGTGGTTGCGGTAACTGGAGGAAAGCTTGATTTTGGCCCTTGGGAGCAGATTTTTTACGGTGAATTTGACGGGAAGCGGCCGAAAAGAGTTTTAGTAAAAATAATTGGGGATTAGAGGAAATTTATTGTATTTTTCCCTGCCTTATTATATAATTCATTAAATTAAAATTAGCTAATAATAAAAAATCATATTTTATATGGAAATTCCACCAAGATATAATCCAAAAGATAGAGAAAGTAAAATTCTCCAAAAGTGGTTAGAGGGGTCTGTCTACCATGCTGAGAAGGACTCTTCTCAGAAGCCATTTTCGATTGTGATACCGCCGCCCAATGTTACCGGTATTTTACATATGGGGCATGCTTTAAATAATACTATTCAGGATGTGTTAATCCGTTATAGGCGTATGAGAAACTATCAGGCGCTTTGGATGCCGGGAACTGATCATGCTGGGATTGCTACTCAGAATGTGGTTGAGCGTGAACTGGCTAAAGAAGGTAAAACCAAGGAAGACATAGGTAGAGAGAATTTTTTAAAACGTCTTTGGGAGTGGCGGGATAAGTATGGCTCTACAATAATAAATCAGCTTAAAAAAATCGGCTCCAGCTGTGATTGGCAAAGGCTGAGATTCACTATGGATGAGGCCTATAGCCAGGCTGTAGGTGAGGTTTTTCTCCAGCTTTTTAACCAAAATTTGATTTATCGCGGTAACTATATCATAAACTGGTGTCCGCGCTGTCAAACGGCGCTCAGCGACGAAGAGGCTGCCCATAAAGAGGTTGACGGATGGCTCTATTATTTACGTTATCCGGTTAAAACCAAAAAAGGCGAGACAAGGTTTATTACGGTAGCGACAACCCGGCCTGAAACCATGCTGGGTGATACAGCGGTTGCGATAAACCCTCAAGATAAAAGATACAGCTGGCTTAAAGGTTCTGAGGTAATTTTACCGGTTGTGAAACGTTCATTGAAAATTATTGAAGATAAGGCAGTTGATCCCGAATTTGGAACCGGTATCGTTAAAGTTACTCCGGCTCACGATCCGGTTGATTTTCAGCTTGGCAAAAAACATGATCTTGAATTCATAAATATAATGAATAAAGATGCGACTTTAAATAAGAATGTACCGGAAAATTTTCAAGGCATAGATCGTTTTGAGGCCAGGGCTATGTTGATTGAGTTGTTAACCCAAAAAAAACTAATCGAAAAGAAAGAGCCTTACCGCCTGGGTGCCGGCCATTGTTATAGATGCAATACTATTGTCGAACCCAGGATATCTTTACAGTGGTTTGTAAAGATGAAGCCTCTTGCTCAGGAGGCGATAAAAGTTGTCGAACAAGATAAGGTAAAATTTTATCCCAGCCGGTGGAAAAAGGTTTACCTTAATTGGATGTTCAATATTCAAGATTGGTGTATTTCCCGCCAGATTTGGTGGGGGCACCGGATCCCGGTTTGGTATTGCCAGAATTGTTATAATTCGGATGCAAATGACAGAAAAGGAATTATTGTTGCTAAAGAAACGCCGAAAAAATGTCCTGATTGCGGCAGTGATAAATTAAGCCAAGATCAGGATGTGTTAGACACTTGGTTTTCGAGCTGGCTTTGGCCCTTTGCTACTTTTGGCTGGCCGTTTGAAAAACGAGAGACGAGAGACGATGGACGAAGGACGAAAGAGAAAAAGGAGGAGTTTGACTTTTTTTATCCGACCAATACTCTGGTAACTGCCTCAGAAATTCTTTTTTTCTGGGTGGCCCGGATGATTATGGCGTCATTAAAGTTTACTGGAGAAATTCCCTTTTCTGATGTAATTATTCATGGGACAGTCAGAGACGATAAGGGGATAAAGATGTCAAAATCATTAGGCAATGTTATTGACCCTCTAGAAATTGTCGATAAATACGGCGCTGATGCTTTGCGTTTTTCTTTGATGTTTTTAGCAGCTAGCGGTTCAGATGTTCATTTATCTCCTGATAAATTTTTGATGGGGAGGAACTTTTTAAATAAAATTTGGAATGCTACCCGATTTGTTTTTTCTCAAATTCAGAATAAAAAAATTAAAATTGATAAACTAGATTATAATTTAGAAGATGAATCAGATGCCTGGGTTTTAGACCATTTGAACAAAACAATTGCAGTTTGCACTGAGTCGATAGAGAGCCACAGGATAGATGAAGCAATAAAAACAGCTTACGATTTTTTCTGGCATTATTTTTGTGATTGGTATCTAGAGATCATTAAAGATAATTTTAGCCAAATCAAAGCAAAAAATTCAGTTTTTATTCTATTGTCTTCTCTTAAGTTGCTGCATCCTTTTACTCCCTTTATTAGCGAAGAGATTTTTTCTTTAATTAAAAAAAATAGCTCTCTAGATTTAGCTGAATTTATATCGGAATCAGGCTGGCCAAAAGAAAAAAAGATGAACCTAAAGCCGCGTAACTTTGCCGTTTTTGCAAAAATGGTTGATACTGTAGATAAAATAAGAGACCTTAGGGGTGACCTGGGCTTAGGACAGCAAAAAATATCTTTAGAGATTAAAACTGAATCAAATCTAAAAAAGTTTTGGACTAGGCACAAGAACTGGTTTTGCCGGTTAGTTAATGCCGAATCTATTAGTTTAATTGATAAGATAGACAGGGTCTTTTATCAAAATAAGTATTGGGAGGTTAATTTAAAAATCGATTCGGCAGATTTAGCTAAATTTAAGCAGGTTTTAGGTAAAAAAATTAACCACTTTGCTTCTTTGATTCAAAAAAGCGAAGCTAAATTGAAAAACAAAAAATTTGTTAAAAAAGCGCCGAAAGATATTGTTGAAAAAGAAAAGTCCAAACAGGATGATTTTTCTAAACAACTTATTCGTCTTAAAAATTTAAAGGAAATAATTGTTTAAAAATGATTACAAGTAAAATAAAACAAATTATCCAAATCGCCCTGTCAGAAGATAAGGTGAGCCGGGATAAAACTACACATTTGGTTATACCGGCTGAAGAAAAAGGCAAAGCCGCAATTATTGCTAAAGAAAAAGGCATTCTTTGCGGGACAGAGATAGTAAGGTTTATTTTTAAAAAAATAGATAAAGAAACTAAAATAAAATTTTTTGCCAAAGACGCCGACCTGGTTCATAAAAATGAAAAAGTAGCTATTATCTCAGGCAATCTGCAAACTATATTAAAAGCCGAAAGGGTTGCTTTAAACTTTTTATCTTTACTCTCCGGGGTTGCTACCGTGACCCGTTTGTTTATCGATAAGATAAAGAAAACAAAAGTCGTCATAAAAGATACGCGTAAAACCACCCCCGGTTTACGCGAGTTAGAAAAGTATGCGGTTTTGGTTGGAGGGGGCAAGAACCATCGCTGTAACTTAGCCGAAGGAATCATTATAAAAGATAATCATCTAAAAGCAGTTGCAATAGTTAGTAAAAAAAATAAGGTTAACCACAAGCGCCTAAAAGCCGCTATGGAAAATTTACGGAAAAAGACAAAATTTCCTATTGAAATAGAGGTTGAAACTTTTCAGGAATTTATCGAGGTTGCCCGGCATCACCCGGATATAATAATGCTTGATAATTTTTCTAAAAAGAATTTAATTAAAGCTGTTGGCCACCGTAATAAATATTTTCCTAAAATAGAGCTTGAAGCATCCGGCGGGATAAGCTTAAAAAATATTGAAAGGGTTTCTTCAACCGGCGTTGATTCTATCTCGATTGGCTCGATTACCCATTCTCCCAATGCGCTTGATTTTTCTTTAGAGCTTGTTTAAATCTAGCCCAAGATGCATAATTTTAAATTAAAAAGTAAATTTAAGCCTACTGGAGACCAGCCGGAGGCAATCAAAAAGCTCACCGAGAGGATAAAAAATAATAAGCCATATTCTACCCTTTTAGGAGTTACCGGATCGGGTAAAACCTTTACCTTAGCGGCTACTATCGAAAAAATTAACCGGCCGGTGCTTTTAATTTCCCATAATAAAACGCTGGCTAGCCAGCTTTATGCAGAGCTTAAGGATTTTTTTCCGCAAAATTCGGTAGAATACTTTGTTAGTTATTATGATTATTACCAGCCGGAAAGTTATATTCCCCAAACTGATACTTATATCGAAAAAGATGCTTCTATCAACGACCGGCTTGACCGGTTGAGGCTTTCGGCTACCAGCTCTTTGCTTACCAGAAGAGATGTAATCGTTGTTGCTTCGGTTTCCTGTATTTATAATCTTGGTTCGCCTCAGGAATATCGTGATTTTGCTTTTTATATAAAAACCGGTAATTTTATCTCTCAAGATAAAATTGCACATAAATTAGTCGAACTGCAATATCAAAGGAATGACTATGATTTTTCCCGCGGTACTTTTCGGGTAAAAGGTGATGTTGTAGATATATATCCTGCCTATAGCCAAAAAGCAAACCGCATTGAATTTTTTGGCGATGAAATAGAAAAAGTTTATGAATTTGATCCGGTAAGCGGAAAAAAAATAACTGAATTAGACGAAGTCGCTATTTATCCGGCCAAACATTTCCTAATCGGAAAAGACAGAGTGGATGCTGGGATAAAAACTATCAAAGCAGAGTTGGACCAGCATCTTGAATTCCTTAAAAAGAAAGATAAGCTTCTTGAGGCTCAGCGCCTGCGCCAGAGGACGATGTTTGATTTGGAAATGTTAGCCGAATGCGGCTGGTGCCACGGAATCGAAAACTATTCCCGTCATTTAAGCGGCCGGCCGGAAAAATCCCGGCCGTACTGCCTAATCGATTATTTTCCTAAAGATTTTATTACCATTATCGACGAAAGCCATGTAACCATTCCTCAAATAAAGGGTATGTATTTAGGAGATAAGTCACGCAAGGAAACTCTTATTGACTATGGATTCCGCCTTCCCTCTTGCCTTGACAACCGCCCGCTTCGTTATCAAGAGTTTGAAGGCATCAGCCGTCAAACTGTTTTTGTCTCCGCAACACCTTCTAATTACGAGATTGAGTTATCAGATGGGGAATTAATCGAACAAATTATCCGCCCCACCGGATTACCTGATCCTAAAATTGAAGTGAGAAAAACCAAAAACCAAATCGATGACTTAATTGCGCATATAAAGAAAAGAACAAGAGCCGGGGAACGTACCTTAGTTACCACATTAACTAAACGAATGGCTGAGGAGCTTACTGAATATTTAAAAGACGAGTCTTTGTCAGTAGCCTATATTCATTCTGAGGTTGATACTCTAGAAAGGACAAAAATATTAAGACAGCTACGCTTAAAAGAATTCGATAGTTTGGTCGGAGTGAATTTATTAAGAGAGGGTTTGGACTTACCCGAAGTTTCTTCAGTTTTGATTCTTGATGCCGATAAGGAAGGTTTTTTGCGTTCAGCCACATCTTTAATTCAGGTTGCAGGAAGATGCGCTCGAAACATTAACGGTAAAGTCGTTATGTATGCAGATACAATTACAAAATCTATGCGCAAGGCAATCAGTGAAAGCCAGAGAAGGCGCGCGATTCAAATAGAACATAATAAAAAACACAATATAACTCCTAGATCTATTGAATCGGCAGTAAAAGAGGGGATAGAAACCTATTTAAAAGAAGAGGAAAAGATCTATCAGCAGCTAGGCTTAGATGATCAGGAAACAGATTTACATCAAATTATAGCTCAATTAGAAAAAGAGATGTATATTGCTGCAAAAAACCTTCACTTTGAAAAAGCAGCACAGTTACGCGATAAGGTAAAAAATTTAAAAAAAGCTGTTAAGGGAAAATAAAAATGCTAAAATGCCATACTTAAAAAAAGGAAGGTATTTATGATTGGAATAGATATTGGCAACACCGCTATAAAATTGGGTGTATTTAACAAAAATAAATTAACAGAAGTTTATTTTTTAGATAAAAAAGAAGCAAGTGCAAAATCAATAAAAAACCTTTTGTCAAAAATCAATAAAAGGCATCCAATCCTTATTTGTTCGGTAGTACCGAAAATTAACCGTTTATTTTTTAAGCTAAAAAGAGATATTTATTTTGTCGAAAAAGACATAAAGATACCAATAAAGTGTTTTTATGATAAAAGTAAAGTTGGGCCTGACCGTTTGTTAGCAGCTTATGCTGCAAAAAAAATAGAGGATTCGGTAAGATTGATCCTTGATTTTGGTACTGCGATTACTTTGGATTTTTTATCGAAAAAGGGGGATTATCAGGGGGGTATTATTCTACCCGGAATAAGTTCAACTCTTACAACATTTAAGAGATGCGCGCTTCTCCCTGACCGTATAGAAATTAAGGCAATCAGAAAAATAGTTCCCCAAAATACTTTTGAGAGCATAAATAAAGGCCTTCAGGATGGTTTTAGTATAATGATTAACGGGTTAATCGCTAAATACCGGCAAAAATTAAAGCTTTCAAAATCTGATAAAATATTGATAACCGGTGGTGATTTTTCTTTGTTAAAATCACGCTTTGAGTTTGATTTTCGCTATAAAAAACACTTAGTTTTACAAGGATTATTTTATTTATATCAAGATTTTTTTGGTGACGATTTATAACTTATTTCCCACCAAGCACTTATAAAATATAAAAAATTTTTAGAAAAGGCTTGACAAGTGGCGACAAATTAGTAAAATAATTAGCACTCTTGCCTGGAGATTGCTAATTTAAGTGATTTATAATTTTAAACCGTATTAAAGGAGGTGTGATATGAAGGTTAAACCTTTAGGCGACAGAATCTTGATTAAGCCGGTGGAAGCAGAGGAGAAAACTTCTGGAGGCATTGTGATTCCTGATACTGCAAAGGAGAAGCCGCAACAAGCCGAAGTAACAGCTGTAGGTGACGGCAAAAAGAAGGCAGATGGTTCAGTTATCCCTTTATCGATAAAAGAAGGGGACCGTGTTCTTTATGGAAAATATTCTGGTACCGAAATTACAATTGAAGGCCAGGATTATTTGATTGTAAAGGAAGAAGATATTCTTGGAATCGTAACATAAGCTAAGGAGGTAATTTATGGCGAAACAATTATTATTTAATGAAGAGGCGCGCAGAGCTGTTTTACGGGGAGTAGAACAGTTAGCTAAGGCAGTTAAAGTCACCTTAGGCCCTAAGGGGAGAAATGCTGTTTTAGAGAAAAAATTCGGCTCACCTACTATCACCAAGGATGGGGTTACAGTCGCAAAAGAAATGGAAGTCGAGGAACCTTTTGAAAATATTGGTGTTCAGCTTATAAAAGAGGTGGCAGAAAAAACTTCAGACACCGCTGGCGATGGAACAACCACCGCTACTGTGTTAGCTGAGGCAATTTTTAAGGAAGGTTTAAAGAATGTAGCTGCCGGAGCAAATCCAATGGCTATCAAAAGAGGCATCGATAAGGCTGTTGAGGCAGTGGTTGAGGCGATAAAAGGCCTTTCAAAAACAATCCAGGGGAAAAAAGAGATAGCTCAGGTTGCTACAATTGCAGCTAATGGTGATTCACAAGTTGGCGAGCTTATCGCTGACGCAATGGAAAAGGTTGGAAAAGATGGTGTAATCACAGTAGAAGAAGCAAAGTCAATGGCAACAACTTTAGATGTGGTAGAAGGCATGCAGTTTGATCAAGGCTATCTTTCACCTTATTTTACAACTGACACAGAAAAGATGCAGGTAGCTTTAGATGATCCTTTTATCTTGATTCACGAAAAAAAGATTTCAAATCTTAAAGCTATGCTTCCTTTGCTTGAAA
Organism: Candidatus Omnitrophota bacterium; assembly: GCA_021735405.1. Taxonomy (GTDB): domain Bacteria; phylum Omnitrophota; class Gorgyraeia; order Duberdicusellales; family 4484-171; genus PXAH01. The sequence goes on from JAIPHC010000007.1 coordinate 22,387, forward strand.
GCGTTGCAAAAGCAGGTAAGCCGTTGATGATTATTGCCGAAGACATCGAAGGTGAAGCCTTAGCAACATTAGTTGTAAACAAAATTAGAGGAACATTATCTTGCTGTGCAGTAAAAGCTCCCGGCTATGGCGATAGGAGAAAAGCAATGCTTGAAGATATTGCTACTTTAACCGGAGGCAAATCTGTTTCTGAAGATTTAGGAATTAAATTGGAAAATGTAACTCTCGAGGATCTGGGAAGAGCAAAAAGGGTAAGAGTAGACAAAGAAAACACTACTATCGTTGAGGGTGCAGGAAAAAGTGATGACATTCAATCTAGAATAAAACAGATTAAAGCTCAAATCGAAGAAAGCGATTCAGATTATGATAGAGAAAAACTACAAGAGCGTTTAGCTAAAATTGCTGGTGGAGTTGCGGTGATTAATGTTGGAGCTGCAACCGAAACCGAAATGAAAGAAAAGAAGGCAAGAGTAGAAGATGCTCTTCATGCAACCCGCGCTGCCGTTGAAGAAGGGATCATTCCCGGCGGAGAAGTTGGGTTGTTGTACAGCATTCCAGCTTTAGATAAAGTTAAAGCAAAGAAAGAAGAAAAAACCGGTATTGACGTTGTCAGGCGTGCTTTAGAAGCACCAATTCGCCAGCTGGTATTTAATGCAGGAGTTGAAGGGTCAGTTATTGTTGAGAAACTAAAGAGTGAAAAATCTCCACGTGGATTTGATGCTGCAGAAGAAGAAATTGTTGATATGTTTGAAAAAGGGATCATAGATCCCACCAAAGTTGCAAGGACTGCCTTGCAAAATGCAGCTTCAATCGCATCTCTTTTAATTACAACCGAAGCGGTAATAGCTGATAAGCCTGAAAAAGAAGATAAGGGCCCTGCTGGAGGCGGCGGAATGCCCGGTGGAATGCCCGGTGGAATGCCTGGTGGCATGGGGTACTAAACCTAGATTAGCAAGTTATGAAAAAGGGTGGTCCTTAAACGGACTGCCCTTTTTTTTTGAAAACATTTCCTTTTTTAATTTTATTAGTTTGTGTTATAATTCTATAAATAAAAAATCTTATGAAAAAAAACAATAATTTTTTACTCACAAGTATTGCCGCTAACAATCTTCAAATCGGATTATTTCGCTATTCTTTAAAGCCTGCTAAAAAGTTTCTTTCCTTCAACAAAACTTTTTTGGATTTAACTGGATATAACCAGATTACTCTTTTAGGCAAAGAATTCGATATTTTATTTTCCTCTGAGTCTGATGAAGATATTTTTTTCAACCTTCTTAACCGGGGCGGCCCGGTAAAATTATTCCATACGAAACCAAAAAATAAAAATAATTGGCTGGCAGTATCGGCTGCAATCGTTTATAGCGAAAATAATCAAAAAATTATCGAAGGTGTTGTTCAGGATATATCCCATCAGAAACAAATGCATGACCATATTTTTATCGAAAAGCATTTTCTCGAAAACCTCCTAGATAACCTTCCCGATGCGGTTTATTTTAAAGATATAGAAAGCCGGATTATAAAAGCAAACCGGTTTTATATCCAAGGAACCGGCCTTTCTAAAGAAGAGATAATGGGTAAAACCGATTTTGATTTCTTTTCCATTGAGCAAGCCCAGGAGATGTTTAACGATGACCAGCAGGTAATAAATGAAGGCAAGCCGCTTGTTGGAAAAATTGAAAAAACGGTCTTGCCAAATGGCCAGAAAAACCAGGTTATAACCACAAAAATACCGATGCGTGATAAGCAGGGTAAAATTATCGGAACTATGGGTATAACCAGGGATATGACTGCCCATGCAAATTTAGAGGAAGAAAAATTTTCAATGATGATAAATACTTTGGAAGTATTAGGCAAGGCGTTGGAGTTAAGGGATCCTTATACTTTTAATCATACTCGTTTTGTTTCAAAAATAGCCCAAAATATTGCTTCAGAATTAAAATGGGATGCTCATAAGCTTTTAGGGATAAAACTTGCCGGAGAGCTCCATGATTTAGGAAAAATTGCCATCCCTATTGATATCTTAAACCGGCCTGGAAAGCTTTCTGATCTTGAATATAATTTAATTAAGGAACATTCACAAAGCTGTTATGATTTAATGAAAGATTTTGCATTTCCTTTTCCTTTGGCCCAAGCTGTCTATCAGCATCACGAAAGAATAGACGGCACCGGCTACCCGCAAGGGTTAAGAGAAAAAGAAATTATAACCGAAGCTAAAGTTTTAGCGGTAAGCGATGTCTTAGAGGCCATGACTAGCCATCGTCCTTATCGAGAGGCTTTGGGGATTGGAGTTGCAAAGGAGGAGTTAAAAAAAGGAAGAGGCTCTAAATATGATTCCGAAATTGTTGATATTGCAATAAAATTAATTGAAAAAAACAACAATAAGATTTTTTGGAAAAATTAACAAATTTTAACTTGCACTTTTTTTAAATCCGTGATATAAACTTTCCTTACGTCGCATGGCCATAAATAAATTATTAAATTAAAACAGAATAAAAACAAATGAAAGAAATAAAAATATTTGCCAGAGCCGGCCAGGGAGCGATTACTACAGCTGCGATATTAGGTGAAGCTCTTTTTTATGAAGATAAGTTTTCCTATGCGTTCCCGCATTTTGGCGCAGCCCGTATGGGGGCTCCGATGAATGCTTTTTTACGTTTTGATCAAAATCCGATAAGGCTTCGTTCTCAAATTTATAACCCTGACTATATAATAGTAATCGATCCCACCTTGATTGAGGCTGAGCAATGTTTTGATAACCTAAAAGACAATAGCAAAGCTGTTGTGGCAGTGAGAGAAAATACAAATATTAATAATAAACAAAATACAGCCATATCAAGCCTTCCGGCTGAAAAGATCGCAATGGATATTATTGGCAGGCCTTTTGCCAACACCGTTCTTTTAGGCGCATTTTCTAAAGCAACTGGAGAAGTCAAGCTTGATTCTATTCTAAAGTCGGTAGAGGTGCGGTTTAAGAGTAAACCGGCAATTTTAGATAAAAATATTGAAGCTGTAAAAAAAGGATACGAAAGTGTTTAGTATATTAGCCGCAAAACCCAAGTCGTCAGCAAGGAATAAAACCGGTTCTTGGCGTTCGACAAAAATGCCTCGTCTTTTAAAAAAAGAGTGTATAAATTGCGGCCTTTGTAAATTTGTCTGCCCCGAAGGCTGTATCTCCGGTAGTGAAAAAAATCAATATTCAGTTGATTCTGAATATTGTAAAGGCTGCGGCCTTTGTGCCTATATCTGTCCTAAAAAAGATATAGAGATGATCGAGAATAAGCCTGAGAAAAGCAATAGTTCAGAAGAAGCAGAAAAAGATAAGGGAGTCGGTAAATAACTATGAAAAAATTTATTGAAGGTTCATATGCGATGGCAGAAGCGGCAAAGCTTTGCCGGCCCGGCGTTATTGCAGCTTACCCAATTACTCCCCAAACTCATATTGTAGAAAATCTTTCCCAATTTATAGCCGATGGAGAGCTGGATGCAAAATCAGTTAATGTCGAAAGTGAGCATTCGGCTGCCTCCTGTGTATTAGGCGCGCAAGCGGCAGGAGCAAGAAGCTTTACCTGTTCGAGCTCGCAAGGCTTAATTTTAATGTCTGAGGTCTTATTTTGTATTGCCGGGATGCGTCTTCCGGTAATGTTAGTTTGCGCCAACCGGGCACTTTCAGCGCCGATAAATATTTGGAATGATCATCAGGATTCAATCGCGGTAAGGGATGCGGGCTGGATCCAGCTTTATGCAGAAAATAATCAAGAAGCGGTAGATTTAATTATTGCCAGTCATAAAATTGCTGAAGATCCGAAAGTGATGCTGCCGGCGATGGTTTGCGTTGATGGTTTTATATTAACCCACGGTATGGAAGTAGTGGATATGCCTGATCAAAAAGACGTAGACAACTTCCTGCCTGCCTATGACCCTCCTTATAAACTTGATGTTGATAATCCGATGAGCTTTGGCCTTTTAGGAACTCCAGATGTATACCAGGAAACCCGTTATGCGATTCAAAAAACCTTAGAAGACGTCTTAGGCATGATTCCTGAAGTCGGTAAAGAGTTTGGAGATAAATTTGGCCGGGACAGCTTAAGATTAGTAGAAGAGTATAAAACAACAGATGCTGAAACTATACTGGTTGCTATGGGTTCAGTTTGTGGAACTATAAAAGATGTAGTTGATAGAGAAAGAGAAAAAGGTAACAAAGTGGGGCTGCTTAAAATAGTAAGCTATCGCCCTTTTCCCAAAGAAGTTGTAAAGAGTGCTTTAAAATCAGCAAAACATGTTGGCATTATCGATAAAGATATATCATTAGGTTCAGACGGCGCTTTGTACTCTGAAATAAAATCTTTACTTCCATCCGATCAAAAAGTAAGTGGTTTTATTGCTGGCTTAGGCGGCCGGGATATAAAACTTAATAGTGTTGAAAATATAATTAAAATGGCAAGAGAAGAAGAAAATAGTTGTAAGTTTGTTGATTTAAATAAAGATATACTCTGGGATAAATTCAAAACAATTTAAAATTATGAATAAACAACATCTAGAAGAAAATTATTATGTTTGCGGCCATACAGCTTGCGCTGGCTGCGGCCAGTCAATGGCAGTGAGAATCGTAATGAATGCCGCCGGGAAAAATACGATTGTTACCAATGCAACCGGCTGTCTGGAAGTCTTTTCTACTAAGGCTCCTGAATCTGCCTTTGGGGTGCCCTGGATACATTCTTTATTTGAAAATGCTGCTGCTTTAGCAAGCGGAGTTGAAACCGCTTTAGCCTATCAAGGCAAAAAAGAAAATATAAATGTAATTGCTCAAGCCGGAGATGGAGGAACTGCTGATATCGGCCTCCAGGCCTTATCAGGCATGCTTGAGCGCGGCCATGATGCATTGTTTGTTTGTTACGACAATGAAGCCTACATGAACACAGGCATTCAGCGCAGCGGCTCAACTCCTTTTAACGCAAGCACGACAACTTCGCCTTCAGGAAAGATTTCAGCCGGAAACCCCCGGCCTAAGAAGCCAATGGTCGAAATTTGCGCAGCTCATCATATTCCTTATTCTGCAACAAGTTCTGTAGCAAATCCTAAGGACATCGAGATTAAAGTTAAAAAGGCATTAAAGATTAAGGGGCCAAAATATTTGCAAATCCATGTTCCTTGCCCGTTAGGTTGGAGAATAGATTCTTCCAAGACTATAGAGGTGGCCAAACTTGCAGTTAGTACCGGCCTTTATCCTTTAGTTGAATATGAATATGGTAAATTAGCTAAATCCCGCAAAATAAGCTCACCCAAGCCTGTATCTGAATATTTAAAAGCACAGGGCCGTTTCAGGCACCTTTTAAAAAATGAAGAAGCTCTAGCAGGGGTGCAGAAAGTTGCTGACAAAAATATAGAGTATTACGGCCTCAAATAATAAAAATAATTAATCATGGAAATTATAATTGACGAAAACGCTTGTGTCGGCTGTGGCTTATGTGTAAATCTTTGTCCAGAAGTATTTGTCCTTAAAGATAACAACATTGCCAAAGCAAAGTCAGAAGAGCCTTGTGATCAAAATCTCCACAAAGTTGCCTCCCAATGCCCGGTTAACGCTATTTTAATTAAAGATTAATATTATTGGGGAATTTTTAACTGGAAAGATAACTTTTTACTTAAGTTATTTAGATAGTTTACTCTTTTCTTTGTTTCCTTGTTGATTTTAAGGGTTTGGTAGTAATCTTGTTCTTCTTCTTTGAATTTATCAGAATCGATATCAGTTTTTTCAACTAACTTTATAATATAGACCCCATTTTTTCTAATCAGCGGCTGATCAGATATTTGCCCTTCTTTTAAATTAAAGAAAATTAAGTCACTTATTTTTTGATTTAAGCCTAAACCCTGGATGTAGTCAGAGTATTTAAAAGGATCAGTTTGAGTGAATTCAATTTCTTCGCTTTTTGCATACTTTTTTAAATTTTTATTTCCGGTTGATTTAACTTCTTCTATGATTCTTTCGGCCATCTCTTTTGCTTGAAGCTCTTCTTTATTTTTTAGATAGCTTTCTTTTACTTCATCTTGAATTTGTGAAAAAGAAGGGATGAAGGCATCTTGTTGATCTGTTTTTTGGAAAATAAAAACCTTTTCTTTTACCTTAAAAGGCTGGCTCATCTGGCCTTTTTCTAAAGCAAAAAGCATATGGTTAATTTGTGGGGCATAGCCAATATTTTCGATTGCTTGATTTTTGCTAAAAAAATCCGTTTCTTCTATTGTTAATTCTTCTAAATCTTTAAAGTTATTATTTTCTTCTAAAGCTGTGATTATCTCTTCTGTTTCTTTTTGGCCGGGTTTGAGGCTAACGTATTTTACTTTTATCTTTGGTTCTTTTTTGAAAAGATTTTTATTCTCTTTATAAAAATCTTCTAAAACAGAAGCCGGGATATTTGGATCAATTTCTATAGATTCATAGGGGATAAGCAGGTAAGTTACCTTAGCTTTTTGATTTTTAATTTTATAAAATTTTTCAACTTCTTGATCGCTGACTTCAACTGTAACGTGTTTGTTAAAAAGCTTTTCTCTTTTTAAGATACTGCGTATATATTCTTCAAAATTGCGGGCCGAAAAATTCCGGCCTACCTGCCGGCGCAGGTATTTTATAAGCTGTTGATATTTGCTTGTATCAAATTCATTATCATCAGAAGAAAAATAAGGGATTTCTTGGATCTGGTCGATGACTTCTTGATCGGTTACTTTAATATTTTCTTTATCTGCTTGGTAGAGTAAAAGATAGAAGTTCCCGGCTAATCTATAGACATCCTGGGTCTCGATTTGTTGTTTGTCGGCATTCATTAAAAAATAGATTTGGGCTAACTCTATATAAGGCATGAGATCGTCTCTTGTTATAGGCTTTTGGTTAATTTGGCCAATTATATTTTCTTTATTGCCGCGCATGGCAGAGCTGCCCCAGAGGACAAAAGCCGGTACAATAATAAGAAGCATCGCCCAAAGAATACGTTTTTTGTGTTTGTCGGTTAGCCTAATAAACATATTGTTAATATATTAACCAGAATTTAAAAATCTTCAAGTTTTTTCTGTTACACTGATTACAGAGATAAAATATTTGTCATTGCGAGGCGGCGAAGCAACCTTTATGTCATTCTGAGGCAAAGCCGAAGAATCTCTATCCTCAAAAATGTTTGAAATTAGGCTCTATATGTGTTATAAAATAAGTGCTGTTTGATAATTTGGGGGTGAATGGACTCGACCTAAAAGGTGATGTGAAAGGGAGCATGCCGCGGATGTAAGCTTCCTGCGTTAGTGGCGCTTGCAAAAAAATAAAGGCAAAACCTTTTACTACAGCTCCTGAA
>JAIPHC010000049.1 GCA_021735405.1 Candidatus Omnitrophota bacterium
AGATGAAAAAATTTTTTTTGGTTTTTGTTTCTTTAGTTTTTGCGGTATCTGCAAACATTGTTAAAGCAAAAGGAGATGATGGTATGGCTATTGAAAAAGGCAAGAAAGTGTCATTTGATTACACCTTAACCGTTGACGGTCAGGTGGTAGATTCTTCTAAAGAAAGAGAGCCTCTTAACTACGTACATGGCGAAGGAAAAATTATTCCCGGCCTTGCTTCTGAACTCGAAGGCATGAAAGAGGGCCAGGAAAAAAGCGTAAAGTTAAGCCCCGAAGACGCTTACGGTAAGGAGAACCCTGAAGCTTTTAAGGAGATATCTAAAAGCTCTCTCCCGGAAGGCCTGGAGCCTAAAGCGGGAATGATGCTTCAGATGAAAGGCCCGGAAGGCCAACCTGTGCCGGTAAAGGTGGCTGAAGTTAAAGAGGAGGTGGTTGTGCTTGATCTAAACCATCCTTTGGCTGGAAAGACTCTAAATTTTGATGTTAAGGTAATTTCAGTAGAGTAATAAACAAGTTGGTTTAGCCCCTGTTTTATGAATTAAAAGTAAAACAGGGGCTTTTTTTAATAGCAGATAATGCTTACAATTTACGGTGTAAATTTTTAAATTATTGCTTTCCTTAAAAAATAAGCTATAATAAATTTGTTAGAGAAAGCTAAGAAAGTGGAATTTGCGCTTTTAAAACAAAGGAGGCGGCCATGGAACACAAATATAAATTTAATGGTATAGTCTGCCCTTATCTCATGCAGGCTGTATTTATTATTTTTTTACTGGTGTTTTGGGGCATAGTTGTTAACTCCGGAGCTCCGTTGGCCGGCGTAATTATAGCTACATTAATAAGTCTTTTTATTATTGCTGTTGTATATGCTGGTTATCCTGCCAGATTTAAGACAACTCCGGAAGGGCTTGAGGTAGTGTTTTCTTTGGGCCAGCGGTCTTTTTTTGAATGGAAAGATGTAAAATCTATGGAGGTGACCGGTCCGTCCGCGGTCATAAAGGTAGTTCCGGGAAAGGGGGCTGGTAAAATATTTAATAAATACTATATATTTTTGTGGTTGTTGAAAGACCAAGATGCTTTTCGTCAGACAATTTCAGAATATATAGGCCACGAAAAAAAATAGCTAACAGTCTTTTAAGGAGACAACGGCTGTCTTAAATCCAATCCACTATTTATTTTTGCTCAAGGTAACGCTAATTTCTCCCCCAGTATGTTTTATTTAAAGCAGAAAAGTTTTACATAGATATAATCTCAGGTTATGAGTTTCAAAAAAATATTAATTATAATACCTACTTATAATGAAAAGGATAATATAGCCCCTCTTTTAAAAAAAATAAATGATTCCGGCCTAAAAGCTGATATTTTAGTAATAGATGGCGGTTCTCTTGACGGGACCGCTCAAACCGTAGAAGAGCTGCAAAAAAAGTATCTTAATTTAGCTTTAATAAAAAGAAATAGTAAAGTGGGTTTAGGGAGCGCCTATAAGCGGGGTTTCAGCCGGGCTTTAGGAAGTAATATTGATTTGGTGGTCCAGATGGACGCAGATTTATCTCATTCTCCCTCTGATATATTGCCGATGCTTAAATATATTCCTGAATATGATCTGGTGGTTGGCAGCAGGTATGCGCCTGGCGGCGGGGTGGCAAACTGGCCTTTGTTTAGATTCTCTTTAAGCAGAATGGCTAATCTTTTTTCTAAAATATTGCTAAGAATTCCTATCTCTGATTTAACCAGTGGCTTTAAAATTATAAAAAGAGAAATTCTGGAGGCAATAGAATTTAATACTATCAAATCAAAAGGGTATGCCTTTCAAATGGAGGTTACCTTAAGGGCTTACGACAAAGGTTTTAGCATCAAAGAATATCCGATAATATTTAAAGGCCGGGAAAAAGAAAAATCTAAATTTTCTTCCAGTATCATTTTAGAAGCCCTGATAAGAGTAATTTTATTTTCTATAAAACTCAGACGCTTTAGATAATCCTTCCAGCACCAATTGTTTTCAAAACAAATATAAAAAAATTTTAAGCAAACTATTTTTTTCATCAATTAGTATTATCTGCTATTGTTGACAAAATAAGTAAGCATTATATAATGCACCTATGTGCAAAATAGGAGTTTTATTATGAGGCCGAAGAAAACCAGGTGGGTTAAGTGTGAGCCCGGGGAAAGGTGTTTTCGCCCCCAGTGCAAATCTTTGAATAAATTAGAGGGTGTTTATATGACTATAGATGAGTTTGAAGCTATACGGCTCTCTCATCTTGAAGGCCTAACTCAAGTGCAAGTTGCAAAAAAAATGAAAGTTCATCGGTCTACCATATCGCGGATATTAGAATCGGCTAATTATAAAATTGCTGACGCATTAGTTAATATTAAAGCGATAAAAATTGAAGGTGGCTGTTGTAAGATTATAGAAGCGAAGAGGCGTGAAAGAAAAAAATAAATTTTTATTAATGTTTGCCGCTTTTGCGGCGTGTTTTTATTTACCGGTTGAATTGTTACCGTTTAGAAATCCTGTATTTGAAGCGCTAGCGTTGGTTCAATGGTATGCGCGCGAACATGTTTTGCTTTGCCTGGTGCCGGCGTTTTTTATTGCTGGAGCAATTTCAGTTTTCGTAAGTCAAGCTTCGGTTATAAAATATTTTGGCGCAAAAGCAAAAAAAATTTTAGCTTACAGCGTTGCCTCGGTTTCCGGTACGATTTTAGCGGTTTGCTCCTGCACGGTTCTGCCTTTATTTTCAGGAATTTATAAGAGAGGAGCCGGCCTTGGGCCGGCCACAGCTTTTCTTTATTCAGGGCCCGCGATTAATGTGCTTGCGATTATTATGACTGCCAGAATTCTTGGCTGGGAACTTGGCTTGGCCAGAGCAATTGGCGCTGTAATTTTCAGTGTTGTGATAGGGGTTTTAATGCATTTAATTTTTATCAAGGAAGAAAGGGCCCGGCATGCCGCCGGAAACTTTTCGCTTGGAGAAGAAAAAGAACCAAGGTCTTTATTTAAAAATTCCTTATATTTTGCCGCTATGGTTGGTTTTTTAGTTTTTGCTAACTGGGCCAAACCTCAAAACAATACCGGTTTCTGGGCATTTATCTATTCGATAAAATGGTACCTTTCAGCGGGGTTTCTTTTATTAATCGGGATAATGTTAGTCCGCTGGTTTAGGAAAAATGAGATTACCGATTGGGTATCGGCGTCTTGGGGTTTTGCCAAACAAATTATGCCACTTTTGCTTGTAGGCGTAGTTGTTGCGGGATTGTTATTAGGCAGGCCGGGCCAGGAAGGTTTCATTCCCTCTTGGATAATCGAAAAAGCCGTAGGGGGAAATTCTTTACTGTCTAATTTTTTTGCCTCGATTGTAGGCGCTTTTATGTATTTTGCTACCCTTACCGAGGTACCAATATTGCAGGGTTTGATTGGCGCAGGCATGGGCAAAGGGCCCGCCCTGGCATTGCTTTTGGCGGGTCCGGCATTGAGCTTACCTAATATGCTGGTTATCCGTGGCGTTATTGGTACAAAGAAAACAGTTGTTTATGTGGGATTAGTTGTGGTGATGGCAACATTCAGCGGAATATTATTTGGGATGATAATCAACTAGGAGGTTATAAATGGGAGAAAAGCCAAAAGATATTAAAAGAATTGTTAGGGAAAAATACGCTGAAATAGTTCGTTCGAAAAAAACATGTTATTGTAACGATTTTTGTTGTTCGTCTGCTGCTTCGGGTATTAGCAAAGAGATTGGTTATTCTCAGGAAGAAATCGATAAAGTTCCTCAAGGGTCTGACTTGGGGCTTGGTTGCGGCAACCCAATAGCCCTTACTTCGTTGAGGGAAGGCGATCTTGTAGTTGATTTGGGAAGCGGAGGCGGGTTTGACGCTTTTTTAGCCGCGGGAAAAGTTGGTAAATCCGGCCGCGTTATCGGCATAGATATGACTCAGGCAATGGTTGAGCAAGCCAGGAAAAATGCGAAAAAAGGCGGTTATAACAATGTAGAATTTCGCTTAGGTGAAATTGAAAAACTTCCTATAGAAGATGATAGTATAGATGTGGTTATTTCTAATTGTGTAATCAACCTTTCTCCCGATAAACAGGCTGTTTTTAATGAGGCTTTTAGGGTTTTAAAAACCGGCGGCAGCTTAATAGTTTCGGATTTGGTGCTAACTAAAGATTTACCAAAGGCAATAAAAGAATCGGTTGAAGCTTACGTGGGCTGTCTTGCCGGAGCGGTCAAGAGGCAGCGGTATTTGAGTTTTATCAAACAGGCGGGGTTTCAGAATATCAAAGTAATTAATGAATCAGGTTATCCGGTCGGCGCGGTTGCTGATAATTTTAAGAGCGCCGCGTCTTCTCTAGTAAGCATAATGATTTCGACAAAAAAACCATAAAGGAGGGAAGCGATGAAAATCGAAATTTTAGGAATGGGATGCCCGAAATGTAAAAAATTGTATGAGAATGTACAGGCGGTGTTAAAAGAATCAGGTAAACAAGCAGAAGTTGTTAAGGTTGAAGATGTGGCTAAGATTACCGAATATGCGGTAATGACTACTCCGGCACTTGTTATTGATGGGGAGGTTAAAGCAGCGGGGAAGGTTCTATCTGTTGAAGATATCCAAAAATTATTTTAAGGTGGTTTAGTTTTAAAAAGAATATTGATCAAAAGGCATTTTAATGAATAAGAAGAAGGTTTTATTTGTCTGTGTCCATAACTCGGCGCGTAGCCAGATGGCTGAGTCATTTTTGAATCAACTGGCTGGAGATAGGTTTGAAGCAGAAAGCGCCGGCCTTGAGCCGGGTGAACTTAATCCGCTTGTGGTTAAGGCGATGCAAGAAGTTGGCATTGATATCTCTGGCAATAAAACAAAAAGTGTTTTTGATTTTTACAGACAAGGCCGATCCTATGATTATGTGATAACTGTTTGCGATGAATCTCAATCAGAACAATGCCCGCTATTTCCAGGTACGGCGAAAAAACTTCATTGGGGATTTTCTGACCCGTCAAGTTTTTCCGGCACCGATCAGGAAAAATTAGAGAAAACCAGAAAAATTAGAGATGAGATCAAAGAAAAATTAAAAAAAGGGGTCACACCTAATTAAACATCTATCTAAGGGAAAAGGGAAGAGAAAAAATAGATGCCAAGATAAACAAAAATAGTTACAGCCGAGATAGTTCATCAGAAAATGATAAAAGAGATA